>NZ_QWES01000010.1:0-128209 GCF_009936115.1 Anaerotruncus sp. 80 | reverse complement strand
AACTGCTCACGGTAACCCTTGCTTTTTGGTGCTAATATTGCACTTATTTTTGGACTTTTTCAATTACGGTTGACACATGACCAAAGATTTTTAACTACAAATCCGCAAACCTTGCGGATTTAAAAAAAGGAATGGTGTATCATGGCAAACAAAACCAACTGCACAATCAACGGTAAAGACTACTACCGCATACGGCGCAAGGTAGGAAAAAAAATCAATTCTAAAGGCGTTTGGGTTGATGACTATAAATTATTCTATGGCAAGAATAAAAGCGAAGCAGAAGCTAAATTTGCCGCCTTTATGGACAATCTAAACAAAGGTATCACGAACAAGCCTCTTCACTTTGGGCAGATGATGGATACTTTCATCACAGAGGTTTTTCTAAAAGATTCCCCTTATTCTGATTCTACAAAAACACGATATGTAAACGCTTATAATAACAATCTGAGAGAATCCAGCCTTGCGGGGCTGGCTCTTTCTAATATCAAAAGTATAGATCTGCAAGCAGCATATAACGCCCTGACCTGCGGCGCTTCCACTGTGCGGTCATTACATAACCTTGTAACCCACTTTTACAGATATCTTGAAAATGAAAACATCTGCAGGGATATCACTAAAAATATTGTACTGCCTAAAGTGGAAAAAACGAAGGGCAACGCCGTTTCTGATGGCAATGTGGAAACTTGGACAGCTGAAGAGGTAAAAACCATTCTAACAGGCTCTGAGGGGCACAGGCTACACCTTCTTTTTGTGCTTGCTATAAATACCGGGTGCCGCATTGGTGAGCTACTCGCATTGCGTTACGATGATATAGAAAACGGCGTTCTACGTGTTAATAAGCAGGTTGTTATTTCTGACGAATTCATAGACGGCAGAAAATCAGGGCAGAAAATCCAAATCAACCCTACAAAAACAAAGTCTTCAATTCGCAGTATTCCCCTTTCGAACGCAGTTCTTACGGCTGTAGAAAAACATGCAGCATGGCAGCAGGTCGAAATGCTCCGTAACGGATATAGAACAAATCACCTCTTCACTACACAGACAGGTAATTTATACGATAAGCACTCTTTACGCACTGCATGCAACCGGTTATATAAGCGGCTGGGCGTTCCCTGCCGCTCTTTCCATGTGTACCGCCACACTTTCGGTACTACGTTAGCTAAAAACGGCGTACCAATTCAAACCGTTGCGGCTCTGATGGGGCACGCTGATATTAACGTAACGAGAGAATATTACATCAACATAGATACCGATGACAAAACCGCAGCTATTAGCAAGCTAGTCTTCAACCCTTGATAACTTTTGTATTAAATTTATATTAAAAACTCGTTTAAGTATTTATAAATCGTTTAATTTTCAACGTTTATATACATTTCTATCAAGACGGCTGAATCAGGGGTTCGACTCCCCTTGGAAGTACCATAAACAACACCGCTCAAAACGTACTAATTTCAACGATTTGAGCGGTGTTTATTTTCCGTTAAAAGTACTATTTTATGCCTTTTTATGCTAAAAGCTCCTTTCTGCGGAATGCGCAAGATAAATTGACTATTGCATAATCTCTTCATTCGTGGTATATTGGTGTCAAGAGGAAACCCTTGAAAACGGTCAACCTGTAACGATTGAAATAACCGCTAAGTTTGTCAGGCTCAGGCGGTTATTTTATTTCCTTCACAATTCTGTAAAGAATCAGCAGATAAACTACATCAAATATGTACTCTGTCCGAATAGCAATATCCGTCATCGCTACCATAAGTTGAACATGCAACCCATAATCCATTAGCATATTCAACAATATAGCCCTCTTTTTCTGATATATTTTCACAAAGAAGCCAGCCTATTCCATCTTTGGAATAGTCCATGCCCCGCCCATATATCCTCCAACAATCCAAATATCATTGGCATATAAAATAATTTCCATTATCTAAGCTAGCAATCCATAACCCGTTTCCATAATAAATATTTTATTAAAAACCCCAAAAGTACTAAATCACTTCCATTTCACAAGTCTATGTAAAGGCACTCAGCCAGAGTGAGTGCCTCTTTTCACTAATGCATGCGGTTAAAACTCACTTCTTTACCCGTTTCGCTTTTTCCAGTGACTTTTGACCAAACAATCCGTCAGCAGTGATACGCTGACGGCGCTGAAAGCGCTTTACCGCATCTTTTGTTGCAGGTCCGTAAATACCGTCAACATCCAGAGAATTTCCATACCAGTTTAGAAATTGCTGCAGCTGTCTGACCTTTTTTCCACGGTCACCCAGAATGAAGTAGCCACGCTTTGGCAAGGTAATGGTACCGGTATAGATATGCTTTTTCTCTCCGCTTCCACTACTAGTTTCATAATTTTTGTAGCACCAGTTTAAATCAAATTTGCCGGGCACATTCTTAAAACGCCCTACATCACTGTACTGCCACATAGCGGTCCTTCCTTTATAGGAATTCGTATCATTATACTGTGCTACCCACACATCAATTCCCTGTAAACTGCCTATTTTTTCAGTCAGCCAAGAGTAAGAAGCATAGACCCCAGCCTTTCGACCCTGTTTGCGGACCTCTTTGACAAAAGCTTTCACTACTTTAGTAAGTGCTCGCTTTGACAGTCTGCCCAGGGTCATAGCGTCCTCTACATCCATCCAGATTGGATAGTCGAAGGTCTTTCCTTTGCACAAAGCCACTGCGTGGCGAGCCTCTCGTCTAGCCTGAGACACCGTTACTGCGGTCGAGTAGTAATATGCCCCAAACCCCAGATTTGCTGCACGCGCCATCTGATAGTTATGAGAAAAGGTGCTATCCTCCATCGTTCCGCGATAGCCGCCTGCTCTTGCAATAACAAAGCGGACACCCGCCTTTTTCATCCTGTTATAATCAGCTTCCGTCAGCCTGCCGTTCCAATAACTGACATCAATGCCTTTCTTTTTTGCCATAAAAAACACCCCAGGTTATCCTATGCCGAGGTGTCCATTTCTGTGCTATTCCACAGCTTCCATTATATAAAATTATTCCTGTGTCTCAGGCATTTTGCTCAAATATTCTTCTCGAACAGCTGGCACATAGTACGTGCTGTAGCAAATGAGGTCATCATCTTCATCAATACGCACATCAAAAGCATAGTAAGGCATGAAAATATTGCACTGCGGTCCCGTCAGATATACAAGAGATGAACGCTCAATATTATCAAGAGACGGCAGCTTCGTATTGCCTGCCACGTACTTTCCCTTCTTGAGAAGTTGTTTTGCCTCTTCAGCTGTAATAATCGGGTACTCCTCAATCTTCTTGCCTGATGCCAGATTATCCATCATCATAATGCCGATTAGCTGTCCCTCATCGTTTAGTTCAAACCTCATACGCTTCAGGTTATATCCCACAATCTGCTCCTGCAGATTTTCTCCCCCGTCATAACCGGATAAAATCCAATGCGGCTTTCTCTCCTCATCGTAAAATATGCGAACACTGACCCTCGGGTTCGAGAATTCCATTAATCCCCCGTACTGTTCCAAAAGATACGCGGTCACCTGCTCCGCTTCTTCACTGTCCATTTCAGAATCTGCTGTCTTATGATCCTGCAGAAGTGACTTTGGCTGTGCAAATTTTATTTCCGTAAAATTATTATATGTCACAGTGATATTGCCATCGTCTGTATACGCAGTTGCCTTAAATGCTTTCTGCAAAGTTCCGTCTTCTGGCTTCGTATCATCGGATTTCTCTTTTCTCTCATACTTGATCTCATCTATCGTCATATTCATTTCAGCTGCAGCTGCCCGCAGTTTTTTGTCCAGAAAGGCATCGCTGACCGGTATCGCTTTTTCATCTGCCTCTCCTGCATAAGCGATGTTCTCATATACCGGAAGAAACTCAACCTCAGTATCTTCTTCCCATGGGTTTCCATCCTCTTGTGTCGATGGGTTTCCAAGCTTTTTCTTTGGCTCTTCCGCTTTCGTCGCATAGCGTTCAACTGACAAAGTCGGCAGCTTATCGCTCTCTTCTGCTGCCACATTCTGACCATTTCTATCGGAAGACCCATTTCCGATTTGCTCACCAGACGGCAGTAGCTGCACAGCGCCCAGTACGAACATCAAAAAACATGCCGCCGCTATACTGCTATAACGAAACCACTTCTTCCGCTGCATGCTCCTTCTCTGCGCTGACTGAAAATCTGCTGCTTCCTTAATATATGCATCATCAATTTCATTGATATGAAATAAAATATCCTCTTTCTTCATAACACGATTCCCTCACTTTCCAGAGATTTTTTCAGTTCTTTTCGCATACGAAAAAGCATGGATGTAATTCGGTTCGGATTCATCGAAAATTCCTCTGCAATTTCCTTAACAGAACACAAATACCAGTACCGTTTTACAAATACTATCCGATTCAATCTGGACTGCCTTGCCAGAAATTGATTGATAACCTCGACTACTGCCATTTCATCCGCCAGCGTTTCCACCTCTGAACGTTCACCGACACATTCCTCCAGTTCTGACAAAGCCAGCGCAACCTGTCCTTCCCCTCGCTTTTGGGCATTGCGCCCTTTATACCGGTTCAGCGCCAAATTTCTGGTTATCTTCCCCAAATAGGTGGAAAGCTGTACCGGTCGTTGAGGTGGAATTGCATTCCATGCACGCATGTAGGCATCATTGACACATTCCTCCGCGTCCTCGCTGCTTCTGAGGATATTGTAAGCTATGTAATTGCAATATTTTCCATATTTCTTGTCCGTCTCCGCAATAGCTTCTTCGCTTCGTGCAAAGTAAAGCTCTACGATTGTGCTGTCCTCCATAGCCATCTCCCTTCCCTAATCATCACCACTTTTTTTCTTCTCTATTGCAACTCTAACTTCATTTTATCAGGTGGGAAAAAAAATCGCAAGAAAAAAGGAGCAATACTGCTGCTTACGCATTGCTCCCGCATTTCATTTATTTCGATTGCTCCAGTTCGAGCTTTCGTTTCATATAGGTTGTTCCTGAAAATTTATTATGTTCATTCATCAGAATTTTCGCCTTGGCAATGTTGCCCTTTTTCAAAGCAATCAGAATCTCCGTATGGTCATTAATACTCTGCTTGCGGTTTTCGCTG
Organism: Anaerotruncus sp. 80; assembly: GCF_009936115.1. Classification (NCBI taxonomy): domain Bacteria; kingdom Bacillati; phylum Bacillota; class Clostridia; order Eubacteriales; family Oscillospiraceae; genus Anaerotruncus; species Anaerotruncus sp. 80. Next base: position 123,133 of record NZ_QWES01000010.1, on the reverse strand, counting down.
ACAGCCTGATAAGCAAAAGTGCACATATTGATTTGATTCTGCGTCTTTGCCGCACACTCTCTGATAGTCCTGTTGGTACAGTATTCTATCATAGTCTGATGAAAACAATCAGATGCCTTGTGAGAACCTTGCTCGTCATCGGTTTCATAAGCAGCTTTCTGCTCCGCAATGATATCCTCCAGTTCTTCAACGAGGTATTTTAGCGTATCCAGACCCTGATATGTATCAATGACGATATCAAAGAGATAGCAGTTGGCTTCAATCAGTCCCGCTTCTTCTTCCTCCGAAAGCTTGATAATACTAGGTCCTACATTATGCTTCTGCTCTACAAAACCTTCCTGAATCAGTCTATTAATAGTCTCTCTTACAGGGGTTCTGCTGACAGAAAAGGTTTTCGCCAGTTCCTCAATATTTAGTCTGTCTCCCGGCACCAGTTCCCGATTCTGTATTTTTTGCAAAATCAGGTCATAAATCTGATCGACAAGAGACGTTCTCTTTACTTTCATCTTTTCACTCCATTAGAACGGTCTTGGTTCTTCTCTTCTGCTGTTTTCTTTCTTGATAATATTGCTGACAACTACCCACATTATCAGTGCCAACACTGCGAAAATTAAAATAGCAACAAATGAAGAGTCATAAGCACCGCCGGATTTTTCTACCAAGCTGCTGCTGATGGTTGGTCCGATAATCGCTGCCGGAACCAAGTTGAACATGCCAACACCAAAGTTTACAGCAAAGTACTTCGGTCCGTAATATTTCTGAATCAATGTAGAACAGATGGTCGGGTTCGCTCCGTACGAAAGACCCATCGCTAAAAGTCCTACCAGAATCAGAATCATGGAACCGGTCTTTGCTCCCAGGAGCAGTGCGATGCCCCCTACAAACATGAAGATAATATCCACCATCATAGCAGTTTTTCCGTTGGTTTTATCGTAAATGCCGCCGACAATCACACGACCTGCGCCATTAAATACAGATACTACCATACCTACGATAGCCGGTGCACCGAATGCCACAGCGATAGACGCGGCGCTGTTGATGACCATCAGACCGCCCACACTAATCAGCACACACCAAAGCAGGAAGCACCAGAAAGAAGCAGTTTTCATAACACTTCCAATAGGGTCTCCATAAAGTTCTTTTGCCTGTCCACCGCCTGCAGGTGCCTCCGGCACTTTAATAAAGAAAGAGCCAACTCCCAAAACTACGAATATCATAATACCCAAAATCATAAAAGTGGTAAAAATCCCTTTGGAAGCAATCAGGCTGGTTGCAACGCTTCCAAGAATCAGCGCACCAAGACCGAATCCCATCATCATAATACCGCTGCAAAGACCTGGCTTATCTGGGAACCACTTATTCATGGTGCCGATTACACAATTATAGGTAAGACCTACGCCGCTTCCACCGAAAAATCCATAAAAAATATACAGCATAATCAAGCTGGAAGAAGAGTTTTCCGGATTCAGACGAGATACACCAAAAAATCCAATCAGCAGACAGACTGCAGATAGCAGGATAATCAGCTGCGGTTTGAACCTGGCTGCCAGTTTACCAGCAACAAATCCGCCCACGCAGAAGAAGACCATAGAGATAGTAAAAGTCATAGAAAGCTGTGACAGTGACCAATCTGTATAAACTTCGCTAAAAGGCGTTCTAAACAGTGACCAGCCATAGATAAGGCCACAGAAAATTAACAGCAATGTACCCACACACAGATACAACCATCGTTTGTTACTTGTCATTGAACGATTCTCCTTTTCTTTGAATTGAATTTGCGGTATCCTGGTCTGCCTTAGAGAAAAAAAGCGGATGAAATAAAGGCTATTCCACCCGCCGTCCCTCAGACAAACGCTTTATACCTAATGTATTTATAACTATTTTATAGATTTTCAAACAAAAAGTCAAGCAATATTCTTATACACTGGTGTTTTTCCTTGTAGGTTTACAATAGATGTGTTACAACTGAATAAAAAAAATTGCGAGATCTCATTTTTGTGTTAAAGTTAAGTTACCACACCAAACCATTACACAAGAGGTCCCGCATGACAAGTATAACACAAGATATGAGATTTCGTCTATCTCTTTTAAATTATGCCGAAAAATATGGTGTTACCAAGGCTGCTATTAAATACAAAGTCAATCGCCAGTACATCTATCGTTGGCGTCGCCGTTTTGACGGCTCTATCCAGTCACTTAGAGAACATTCTAGAAGACCTCATCATCCTAACCAGCATACCCCTGAGGAACTCAAGCTCATCAAAGACATGCGCCGTAGAAACCCTCATGCCGGACTTGTCGTACTTTGGGTAAAACTCTCTCAACGGTATTCTTAGAACACATGCTGAAAGCTTTTCCTTTTGTTGTGGAATGTGTGCAGACGGACAATGGTCCAGAGTTCACTAAGCGATTTGTTAGCAAAAGAGCAAATGACCTTAGCCGGTTTGAGAAAAAGCTCAAAGAATTGGGTATTGCGCACAAGTTGATTAAACCTTTTACACCAAGACATAATGGAAAGATAGAACGATTACATAGAAAAGATAACGAATACTTCTATGCAACTCACTCGTTCTACTCCCTTGCAGATTTTGCTGCTCAGCTAAAGGTTCATAACCGAAAGTACAACAACTTTCCTATGCGTCCATTAAAGTGGCTTTCTCCTAAAGATACTTTATTTAATTTTTTGCATGACGGTGTAACATATGTTTGACAAGCCTTCAGTCACTAGCTCCGCTAAATTTTAATTCATTTTAAAAATAGGAGGTACGCCTTATGAAGGTAATGAAAACGCCGAAGGATATGGCATAATGAAGAAACGGTCCGTAGAAAGCGGCAAGAAAATGGTATGAAAACGAAAAAAGAAGCCGCCTTTAACGGAAGAAGAGGTGCAGGAAAAAATGCTCCGTGAACGCCGCAAAGGATTTTCAATTCCTATCGGACTCGGCACCGCTTTTGTGGCAATCTTAGTTTTCTTTTTAATTGTAGATACTGATACTATTATGTTTATTTAGTTCGCCCTTTTTTTAGGGCGAATTTTTATTTGCAACAGTAATTCAACCACGAATCCGCCCCTTTGCTCTTATTTTAGGGATAAAAAGGGCTAATTTAGGATTTTCACTTTAAAAACGCAGGAGTTTTTTCAGAAACTCCTGCGTCATCAATTTACATATTTATTTGAAGGCTTCCTGTACAGCTACCGCTACAGCCACGCTGGCGCCAACCATCGGGTTATTTCCCATACCTAAAAATCCCATCATTTCAACATGTGCTGGTACTGAAGAAGAACCGGCAAACTGTGCATCAGAGTGCATTCTTCCCATGGTATCCGTCATGCCGTAAGAAGAAGGACCTGCTGCCATGTTGTCCGGATGCAGAGTTCTGCCTGTACCGCCGCCGGAAGCAACAGAGAAATACTTCTTTCCTTCAAGGACTCTTTCCTTCTTGTAAGTGCCTGCAACCGGGTGCTGGAATCTGGTTGGATTGGTGGAGTTTCCAGTGATGGACACGTCCACGTTTTCGTGGTGCATAATTGCCACACCTTCTCTTACATCAAAAGCGCCGTAGCATTTTACTTTCGCTCTGTCCCCCTTGGAGTATGGTGTTTCTTTGACAACCTTCAGCTCCCCAGTAAAGAAATCAAAGTCTGTCTGCACATAGGTAAAGCCGTTGATTCTGGAAATAATCAGCGCCGCATCCTTGCCAAGACCATTTAAAATTACTCGCAGAGGTTTTGTTCTGACTTTATTGGCAGAGTTTGCAATACCAATTGCGCCTTCTGCTGCTGCAAAGGATTCATGACCTGCAAGGAATGCAAAGCACTCTGTTTCTTCACTGAGCAGCATAGACGCCAAATTACCGTGACCAATTCCGACCTTTCTGTCGTCCGCTACAGAGCCAGGAATACAAAATGCCTGCAGACCTTCTCCGATTGCCTTTGCCGCTTCTGCCGCGGTCACAGCTCCCTTTTTCATTGCGATGGCTGCACCAAGGACATATGCCCAGCAAGCGTCCTCAAAGCAAATCGGCTGAATACCCTTTACGATTTCGTAAGGATCGAAACCCTTATCAGTACACATTTTACGGGCTTCCTCCAAATCCTTGATTCCATATTCTTTCATCACCGCTTCGATTCCGGCGATTCTTCTATCGTAGTTTTCAAATAATTCCATCCCGGCACCTCCTATTCTTTGCGTGGATCAATCTTCTTGACAGCTTCGTTAAATCTGCCGTAAACCCCGCTAGCTTTCTCGATTGCTTCCATTGGGTCCACACCACTTTTAATAAAGTCCATCATACGACCGATGTTTACATACTTATAGCCGATGATGTTGTTATCCTCATCAAGGCCTTCCTCTAAAATGTATCCTTCTGCCAGTTCCAGATATCTAGGACCCTTTGCCGCAGTGGAATAAATAGTGCCAACCTGGCTTCTGGTGCCTTTACCCAGGTCTTCAAGTCCTGCACCGACAGCAAGTCCACCTTCTGAAAAAGCAGACTGACTTCTTCCATATACAATCTGCAAAAACAGTTCTCTCATCGCCGTATTTATTGCGTCACAGACAAGGTCTGTGTTTAATGCCTCTAAGATTGTTTTTCCGACCAGAATTTCTCCTGCCATGGCTGCAGAATGAGTCATGCCGGAACATCCCAGCGTCTCAATCAGAGCTTCTTGGATTATGCCGTCCTTAACGTTGAGGGTTAATTTGCATGCACCCTGTTGCGGCGCACACCAGCCGACACCATGTGTCAATCCTGAGATATCTGCAATTTCTTTTGCCTGCACCCATCTGCCTTCTTCGGGAATAGGCGCTGGTCCGTGATTTGCATCTCTTCCAACGATACACATATTCTCGACTTCTTTCGTATAAATCATCTTCTACCTCCACTTAAGTTTCGTTACTTCTTTTAGTATATCATCGGCCGCGCATTTATTCAACTGGTTTTAACTGTATCTTCGACGATGATGAAGGTCAATCTCCCTAAATCACAAAGAAAATTTGCTGTCATTATGACTTAATGTAAAAAAGTTGAAACTTTTTGCTGCCCGTTAGGACTCTATTTATATGAAAACATTTTATCTGGAGGAAGAACAAATCATTATGGATGCAAAAACACAAGCACAAATCGCAGCAAATATCGGATACTTACGCCGTCTTTTCGGCTATACGCAGACAGGACTCGCAAAAGCTCTGGACATGTCAAGATGTACTTATGCCTTACTGGAAAACGGTGAAAGGCTTCCTACCGCAGATGTTCTGCTTCATCTGTCGGATTTTTATCATATCAGTGTAGATACAATTTTACAGCTGGACTCACAGAAACTTGTCAATGATGTGATTTTCGCAGACCGTTGCAGCAAACAGCAGCGCAATCTGCTGGAGTTGTATAATCAGTTATCTCCTGAAGGAAAAAGAAAACTGATTACCAGATCCAAACAGCTTATTCTGGAAGAAGATATAGGCGAAGTCCCATCCTATCGCACCGCTTTATAAAAGAACGCCTGCAAAAACAAAGAATATAGCCTGTGCAATGTGCACAGGCTATATTCCAACCTATAACATAATACTATATGGATCGTTTGTCCACAATCAGAATTTATCATATCTAATCTGTAGAAGTCAATCAAACTTTAGTCCTATTTACTTTTCTATGACCGCTTTTTCTCTGCGGCATCCTGCACAAAAGCCGTAAATCACAGAATTTTTACATTGCAACTGAAATCCGTGATCCTTTGCAACATGGCTCGCAATCTCTTCCATAAAGTGACAGTCCAGATGCTCAACAACACCACATGCCACACACTTCAGATGTAAATGCTCATCGCATTTGTGAGTCCGTTCTACATATTGATAGGTCGCCTTTGTACTCTCGCCATTCGCCTGAGGCATATATTTGATTAAATTTCCGTCAGCTTCTAATTTTTCCAGATAACGATAAATAGTCGTTACGTTAACCGGATGATTTTCCGACTGCATATGGGCATGAATTTCACTGACACTGACGGGCCTTTGCCCCGACTCTTTCAGATAGGACAAAATCCCAGCTCTGCCCCCTGTCTTATATTCTAATCCGCTTCGCCTAGTCATCATTATCCTCCCTATAGCCAAAATTCAATTATGATACCCCAGACTACACTAAAGATGTAAAGCACCGCTGCAATAGTCATATTTTCGCGTAAATGTCTATTTTCTTTAAAGAGCACTAAAAGTCCCATGCCTGCACTGACTAAAAGTCCGCTGAACATCGGACCTGCACCGATGATTCCATCCAGATAAAGCTGTGTAATCACCACTGACGCCGCACAGTTTGGAATCAGCCCCACAAGAGCGGAAACCGCCTGCCCAAGTACAGGCACATTGGAAAAAATCCTGTATAGATTTCCCTCTCCGACTAGCTCAATGGCGCCCCCAATTGCGACAGAAATCAAGAAAAGAAAAAAGAAAACTTTTACAGTATGCAGCACTGCGTCAGCCAGCACGCCTGTGCCGCAATGACATGGCTCCGGAGGCAGTTCGAACTCAGAAGAAACCTTATTTCTTCGCGCCATAAATCCAAACAATATCTCTGCTAAAAAACCGCTAATCATGGCAATGATAACCTTGGTCAGCAAGATCTTTACAATAATAGTTCCCGGCACTTTTTGCGAAATCAAAATTGGAAGCATTTCGTCCGAAGTTGACATATAGATTGCAATCAGCGTGCCAAAAGTCAGCACTCTATTCATATAGAAATACGAGGCTGCGGTAGAAAAGCCGCATTGCGGAAATGCTCCCAGAAGGCTTCCCCAGACAGGTCCGAACTTTCCGGCTCTCTGAATCATGCCTCTGGCGTGGCTGCCAGTTGCTCGTTCCAAAATTCCCATGACAAGATAAGTCAAAAAAAGAAACGGTATCAACCGCAAACTATCCATCAGCGCATCTAGTAAAACTTCTGTCATATGCTCCCCTTTCCAATCAAATTTGCAATTCATTTGCGTTTTATATTATAGCATCCCACAATGCCCAAAGTCAAGGCATAAAAAAGCACACGCCATAGCAATAATCATGGGTGTGCCGCATTTCTCATTACAATTGTCCCAATATAGTATCTACCACAGCCTTTGCTACCTGGTCTTTTCCCATCAGTTCCAGCTGCCGCACTTCATCTTTTGTAATCAGTGTCACCAGATTGGTATCAGTGCCAAATCCTGCACCGTCATCCTTCAGGTTGTTTGCCACAATCATATCTGCATTCTTGCGAAGCAGCTTTGCCTTAGAATTTTCCAGCATATTCTCTGTTTCCATAGAAAAACCGCAGAGAAACTGTCCATCCTTCTTATGTTCACCAAGGTACTTCAAAATGTCCTGCGTCCTTTTCATCGGAATAGACAAATCGCCATCCTTTTTCTTTACCTTCTGATCACTGACATTGAGCGGGGTATAGTCACTGACCGCAGCAGCTTTAATGATGATATCCATCTCTGCACTTCGCGAAATCACCGCTTCAAACATATCTGCTGCGCTTTCTACAGAAACTGTATCTATAAACATAGGCAGCACCGCTGTAGTCGCTGCCTTTACCAAAGTCACCTCTGCACCTCTGAGCATACATTCCTTTGCAATAGCAAAGCCCATCTTTCCGCTGGAATGATTGGTGATAAACCGAACTGGATCCATGGACTCTCTGGTAGCCCCTGCCGTTACCAGTACTTTCTTTCCGACCATGTCCTTTTCTCTTGCAACAGCCTTCTCAACATACTGAAACAGCACCTCAGGCTCTGGCATTTTTCCGCTGCCCGTATCACCGCAGGCCAGGTAACCAGTGGCAGGTGTAATCACTTCAATGCCATAATGCTGCAAAATCTTTATATTGTCCTGTGTGATTGCATTCTCGTACATCGCCGTATTCATCGCCGGTGCTACAATCTTCGGGCAGGTTGACGCCAAAAAAGTGGTAGTCAGCATATCGTCTGCAAGACCGTGCGCTAACTTCGCCATCACGTTAGCAGTTGCCGGCGCCACCAGAAACACGTCAGCCTTCTTTGCCAGTGCCACATGTTCTACATTGTGCTGAAAATTTCTATCGAATGTATCCACAACGCATTTATTTCCTGTCAGCGTCTCAAAGGTGATAGGATTGATGAAATTGCACGCATGTGCAGTCATAATCACATGCACCTCTGCCCCTGCCTTTACCAAACTGCTGGCAAGCGCTGCGCACTTATACGCTGCGATGCCGCCGCTGACACCTAAGAGAACGGTTTTATCTTTTAGCATAGTTTTCTCCTTAAGATACTCGTAGTTTTCCTTATCAGTATACGCCATACCCTCAGAAAAAACAAGAAGAAAGAACCTCCGATTGTCGATGATTTGTCAATTATTCGTTACTGCAGTCCCATTACGCCCAGTCAGAATGGGCAATTCGTTCTTACAATCCTTTCGCCTTCAAATCCTTCACTAATTCCACATAAAATTCTCGCACATCAAAGCCGGGAATATTTTCTCTGTTCAAATCAATCACATCGCCATGGGATACGCCGCGTTTGCCCTCCGCCTGAATTTCAATGCACCGGCTTCCCCATTTCATGGATTCAACCGATACCAGTCCGTCATTGGCTCCATCAAAAAGTTTCACAAAGCGGTAGGTCAAGTTCAATGGAAACTTTCCGTATCCGGCTCTGTTCATTTTCGATGCCACACTTTGGCAGTAAATTCCATACTCCTGCACTGCCGCTTGCTCCGGTTCACGCATCTTCTCATTAAGAGCCTTGCAGCCACTTTCTGTCAAGTCAATAACAGCCGCTAGAAAATCCGGGTTCGGATCGCCCAGATATTTGACTGTCTGGTTATAGGTCTTTGCAATTTTTCCCCTAACCTTTTCCGGCACATGATAAAACAGCCACTCTGCGAATTTACAGCCGCAATGCGGCGTATTGATAGTAGTCAATGATGCAATTCGCGGCGCCGCTCCGCACATCGCAAGCGCATATCTGCTGTCCAAACCGCCTTTTGAATGTCCTATGATATTAACCTTTTCTGCTCCAGTCTTCTGGCAGATTTCTTCAATTCTTGCCGCAATCTCTTCTCCGCAGTCCGCTACTGAATCCGCCGACTGCTGTTTTCCATAAAAAATTTTCGCACCATTTCTTTGCAGTTCTCTCGGAATCCTGCCCCAGTAGTTCAGATATTTAAAGTCCCTGAAAAACACGCCATGCACCAAAAGCAGCGGATATTTTGTATGACAAACTTCGCTCTCTGCCCTCACTCGGTTCAGCTCAGCTTTCTCTGTTTCTGTTTCCACCTCTCGCTGTACAAGGTTAATTAGTTTCAACAAAACCAGCAGATTTACCACCGGAATTAATCCGGTAAAGGCGGCAACCAGCCTCCATTTCATGCCCAGCTGCGTAGATGTTAGATAAATCCGTATCATGCCGCACCAGAACAAAAGAGTCTCTATCCCTGCGCAAATCAGACCTATCGGTATTACTGTCCACCAGCCGGGCCAGGCGGTCAAAATCCAGCTGAATCCAATGAGGCAACACGCTGCAGAAGTCCATAAGAACACGCGCAGCTGCACCGTTCCGCAATACATCTGTCTGATGATTCGACTCTCAAACTCGCTCTTGCCTCGCCTCGGCACGCCAAGAGGCACTATTATAAACCAGATAGCAGCCAGTATCGGCAAAAATATAATAATGTAATATAATTTTTCCATAACCGAAGTCCTCTTTCTTTGTTAAAATGTCATTGCTACTATCACATCTATACTTTCGTACAAAGCAGCATTCTTTATATGATTGGAGTTATTTCTATTTCATTATATTATAGTTTTTTGTTATAATAAAGAAATAAATTGTTTTCGCCATGATTTTTCTATGTATTATCCAAATCCGCACCATTTTAGGATAAATATAAGTCAATGGTGCGTTTTTGCATTTCTGCAGTCTCTATGCTGCACCATATGACGCTCCATGAAAGACAATGGTGCGCCAGAAACTATATCGCAGAATAAATTCTTAAATTTTCACCCCATTTTAGGGATTTATATCCATAAACCAACATACATATTCCATAATATTCCATTTAATTCCAGAAATTTCACTTGTTTCAATGCTTAAATAAAAAAATCCGCACCATGAGACCTCATTTCGTCATATATGGTGCGGATGTCGATTTTTTCTCTTGAAAAATGCACCTTTCAGGGTATTTTCAAGAAAAATGGTGCAGAACGATTTTAGTTCGATTTACTCAGCATATGCTGCTGCTTGCCGATAAACATCTAAAAGTATAAATATAATCTTAACTTTAAACATACTTTCTCATATACTTCAATGCATTCTTTTCAAGGCGGGATACCTGTGCCTGACTGATGGAGATTTCCTCTGCTACCTCCATCTGAGTCTTTCCTTCAAAAAAACGCATTTGTAAAATGTGCCGCTCTCTCTGAGAGAGTTTATTCATAGCTTCCGACAAGGAAATGTTTTCAATCCAGCGTTCATCGGTATTCTTCGTATCCTGCACCTGATCCATTACAAAAATTGCGTCCCCATCATCGTGGAATACCGGCTCAAAGAGAGAGACCGGTTCCTGAATGGAATCCAGAGCCAGCACTACATCTTCCCGTTCCACCTCAATATCCTCAGCAATCTCTGTAATAGATGGCTCTCTGGAAAGCTCATTAGAAAGCCGCTCCTTCGCCTGCAGCGCCTTGTAGGCAATATCCCGCAAAGAACGGGAAACCCTGATGCTGTTGTTGTCGCGCAAATATCTGCGTACTTCGCCGATAATCATCGGTACAGCATATGTGGAGAACTTCACACCGTGACTCAAATCAAAATTATCCAGCGCTTTAATCAGCCCGATACAACCTACCTGAAACAAATCATCGGGGTTTTCACCGCGGTTGTTAAAGCGCTGAATAACGCTTAGAACCAGCCTTAAATTTCCCGTAATAAATTTTTCTCTGACCTGTTCATCTCCCGCTTTGATTGCACGAAGCATTTCCTGCATTTCGGCGTCCTTGTACACCGGAAGCTTTGCCGTATTGACACCGCATATTTCAACCTTATTCGCCATGATTCCACCAGCCTGTTCTATCAAGATTTCCACTTCAATTGAAAAAATCCCTGCCGCACACATTTCTGCCGCTAATACTGATTTGCCGAAAATGCAAAAACGCAGCTGTTTCATCAATTAAAGTATGTATTTCCTATTCATAGCTTGCACTGGCAGGTGTAAAAAATGCCCAGCAATTTATCCCAGTTTCTGCACCTCTTTCTGCAGCCGCTCAATAATTTTCTTTTCCAGTCTGGAAATATAACTTTGAGAAATTCCCATGGCATCAGCTACTTCCTTTTGGGTCATCTCTTTACCATTTTTCAGACCGAAGCGCATATCCATAATCTGCTTCTCCCGCTCATTTAACTTTGTCATCGCATGATACAAAAGATTCCTGTTTACTTCTTCTTCCAGTCTGGTGCTGACGATATCATTTTCCGTTCCCAGAATATCAGAAAGCAGCAGCTCATTGCCATCCCAATCCACATTGAGAGGTTCGTCAAGAGATACCTCGCTCTTTCGTTTCACATCCCTGCGCAAATACATAAGAATTTCATTTTCAATGCAGCGAGACGCATAGGTGGCTAGCTTTATGTTCTTATCTATTTTAAAAGTATTGACGGCTTTGATTAATCCTATCGTCCCAATCGAAATTAAATCTTCGACATTTATCCCCGCATTTTCAAATTTCTTGGCGATATACACCACCAGACGCAGATTCCGCTCGATAAGTACCGCCCTCGCCTCCTGGCTCCCCTTGGCATACTCCTGCAGCATTTTCTGTTCCTCGTCTCTGGCAAGAGGCGGTGGCAGCACATCGCTTCCCCCTATGTAAAAACACCCGCGTCCCGAAGTTCGAAACACTCTCTGCAAAAACTCCCTGATCGTCCTTAAAATCTGCATAAATACCCCTTTCCAGCATACTTTCCGGCAATAGTATCTGTCCGTTTCCTTTTCCCCCTGATAAAAATTCTTTTCCCTCGCAAACTGCCAGAACCGGTTTTTTTACAGTCTGCGAAAGAACTGTCAAGGCATCAATTCTATAGCCGTCCAGCACTCCTTTTTCTGTTCCTACGGTGTGGTACGGCACGGCGGTATACCTCGCTTGCGGCATTTCCATGGTCTGCAGCAGTTTTTCCATGACCTCTCTGCGCACCACAGCTACCGGCTTTCCTGTAAACGGCTCAGAAAGAAAATTCCCCGAATCAATAAATCCCGTCAATTCCCAGCTAACCTCTCCCAGCTGCAAAATTACCGTAACTTCCGTCCTCATCTGCCTTCTTCGCTCCTTTACAAGACTTAGTACCAGCCTAATGAAAAGCGCCCCAAAGGATGCTGCCGCCGTTATCGTCATATAGGTTGCAGCCGGCATATATACGCCTCCTGCGGAAACCGCCCCTTCCCAGGAAAACATACTAAGAAAGGCAATAGCTACACCGCCGTAAAGGATTGTCACTGTGAAAAAAAGCGCCCCCAAAAGCAGCACCCTTTTCATAGACTTTTTCCCAAAAGCAAGCAGTGAAATCAGCAGCACAAATCCCATTTTCCCAAGAAATCCAAGCAGGGGCGATACTGTTATAAACATAGTAAAGGCGTACGCCCCGCAGCACAGACTGCACAAAATTCCCCGCAGAATTCTAAATGGCTCCCCTGCCGCCTTTGCAGTAAAATACAGTATAATCCCACCTGTTATAAAGTTCTCTAAAAAAAGATATTCCCCATAAACGACCAATAAAAAACGCCTCCTTCGCCGGTACTTATCAAGTATAGCGAAAAAGGCGTGTAAAATTTGTCAAAATCAGTCGTCAGAGAAAAATATTCTTATATAATTCCCCGCGCACCTAACACAACCAGCGAAATGCCCGCTGCAAAAACCAGAATAAGATAAACTGCCACCATGCATTTTCCCTTGCGGTGACGTTTCATTTCGCGCTCAGCTTCCTGCCTGCGTTCCTCTTCTGTCATAGCACTCTCGCGTGCTTTCTGCGCCAGATATTCTTCTGTACCCTTTCTGACAGAAGCCTTGAAAAAAGCATCCTTGTCCATCTTCCTAAATGCATTTTGTATGTATTCCCGCATAATTCCTCCCGCTTACACGCCAATAAATTCTTTACAAAAATTGATAAATTCCCCAAAACCAGCCGCAATGCCATATAGAATCTCCGCCACCATAATAAGCGCAAAGAATGCAAGTATCGTCCTCCCGATTTTCCATCTCTTTGAATACTTCATCCCCTATACCTCCTTTAGGTCTGATTCCGCCAACAGCTACATAATCTCTTTTAAAGAAAACGCAATTAATAGAAGTACTCCCGCAGCAAACAGCATCAAAATCAGCTTCCCTTTGACCTTTTCCCAGCGCTCAACGTCCTCGATTTCCTCTCTGGAACGGTAATCATGTTTGCGGCGCTCTACATACTCTGCAACTTCCTTATTAGAGTACTCCTTTGCTGACTTCCAGCGATTTTTCTTCTTTAACTGTTTGATATACTCTTGCGTTTCCCTATTGCTCATAGTTCCGCCCTTTCTCCCTCATAAACAATAACCGCCGGACCGCTTAAGTAAAGGTCTTTTACCTTGCCTCCCTCTCTGATTACATCTACATAAAGAGTGCCTCCAGCCATCTCTACCGCCGTGTGGTCGCCGGAAACCAGTCCCTTCTCCGATAAAACGGTCACCACAGAGCCTGTTCCCGTTCCGCAGGCATAAGTAAAGTCCTCTACGCCCCGTTCAAAGGTACGTTCAAAAATCGTTCCATTCTCTGTGATTTCATAAAAATTCACATTAGCACCCTTGGACAAATCCGGATGCTCCCGCAGCGCTTTTCCAAGTTCCCAAATCGTCGCAGGTTCCGTCTTTGCAAGACCCGGATACTCCACCACCAGATGAGGGAGTCCCGGATTTCCAAGCTCCACATAGGCAGTATTCCAAACATTACCGAGGGCATTCAAATTCACATCAAGAGACAGCTTTGTCACATCGTTTAAGCGAATCTGATAATCCATAGCAGAAAGCCTCTTGCCATAAACTGGTCCCGCTGTGGTTTCCACAGTCATGGACTCTCCTGCGATACCCTTTTCATAGCCGTATTTGCAGATGCATCTTGCTCCGTTTCCGCACATTTCGCCGATAGAGCCGTCAGCATTGATAAAAATCATGCCGAAGTCGCCCCCTGCTTTGGGCTCTACAACCGCCATCAGACCATCTGCTCCCACCGCCATTGCCCGCGGGCAAAGAGTTCTTGCTATATCACAAAGGGTTTCCACAGGCAAATTCAAAGTTCTGTTATCAATGACGATAAAGTCGTTGCCTGCGCCCTGCATTTTCGTAAATTTCATTCTGCTGCCTCCTCTTTCATTGCTAAACCTTTAAGCTCCGCGAGAGAAAGCTCTGCGCCTTCAAGTCTGCGGTTTTCATCACTTCTTACAGAAATTCCAACCGTCTCAACCTTGATATAAACCGTTCGGTTTTCCTTTCCTTTAAACTTCTTAAACTGCCCTGCCATAGTTGCCGTAGTAAAGGACAAGCCTGTCACATCTGACTGTGCAGCCTTCATCACGCTGCCGCAAGCCGGACACTTAAAATAGTATTCTCTGTCCAAAAGTTTCCACTCATCACGAGTCAGCCACTTCGGATTTTTTTCTTTACAAAATGGACATATCGTAAAAGTCGTATCCGCAAAACGCTGCGGAATATCATACATACTTGCCGTGTCACGTTTAAAATTACCCATACGTTTCTCCTTAATTGCAGTATAGCATATGTTTCCTTAGAGTTGCAAGAAAAACTGCTGCTTTACCACATTGAAAGTTTTCTATCATTTCTTCAAAGAAGTTCAATCTCCTAAATAACAAAAATAGGAAAGGCAACCGCAAAGAAAGGATTGTTTCGTTACGGTTGCCCTGTGTTTTACATTTACATTAAAGCTGTTCGTTCATCAGCATATCATCATAAGACTGACGTTTCACTACAACGCGGGACTGTCCGTCACGGACGAATACCACTGCAGGAATCGGGTTCTTATTATAATTGCTTGCCATAGAGTATCCATATGCGCCTGTGGAATAAATGGCAAAGATGTCTCCTGTTTCCGGAGTCGGAACCTTTAAGTCATGAATCAGAATATCGCCGGATTCACAGCATTTTCCGCAAACCGTTACAGTTTCAGTTTTTTCAGCGTCTGCCTTGTTTGCGATAACGCCGGTATATTCCGCCTGATAAAGCGCCGGTCTGATATTGTCAGTCATACCGCCGTCAACAGAAACATACTTTCTGATGTCTCTAATATCCTTAATGCTTCCGATGGTATAAAGACTAACGCCGGCTTCAGCAACAATGCTTCTGCCCGGTTCGATGACTACCAGCGGTTTAGGCAGATCTTTTTCTGTAAACCACTTATCAATTCTTTCCATCATTGGGTCAAGGAAATAGCTGTACGGCGGTCGTTTCTCATCTACATAAGTCACGCCAAATCCACCGCCCAGATTGAGTTCCTTTACTGTTTCTCCATAAGTGTCTTTAATTTTTCCAGCCAGTTCTAAGATGATTTCCAGCGCCTGCAGATGGGAATCATTATCTAAAAGCTGAGAACCCACATGGAAATGCAGTCCATAAAACTCTACATATGGAGAATCGATTGCGGCTTTTATCTGCGGCATAATCACATCGTCATCGAGAGGAATTCCGAATTTGGAATCCTTCTTTCCGGTGACAATATAGTCATGACTGCTGCTTTTCACGCCAGGAGTTACTCGGAAGAGTATTTTGATTGTCTTATCCTTCTCCTTACAGATTTCTTCAATCATTGCAAGTTCAGAAAGTCCGTCTACAATAATTCTTCCAATTCCATACTCGACAGCAAGTTCAAGCTCGCTGCGCAGCTTATTATTTCCATTAAATTCAATGCGTTCAGCAGGAAAACCTGCTTTTATTGCGGTATACAGCTCACCGCCGGATACCACGTCTACACACATATTTTCGTCTTTTACCAGTTTAGCCATTGCCAGAGGGAAAAAAGCCTTTGCCGCATAGGCAACTCTTGTTCCTGGATATTTCTCCACGAAATCTCTGCGCAGTTCGCTAAATCTGTTTACAATATCGCGCTCAGAGTAGACATACAATGGTGTGTCATACTTCTGCGCAAGCTCTACAGTGCTGCATCCATCAATGTATAATGTATGCTCTTTTATTTCTCTCACCATTATCTTGCCTCTCAATTCTGCTATCTTTCTACCTTAAAAACTATACTCTTCTTTTCTGCGTCCATGGTGCAAAGTGCACCCATCGGAAGTGTCATCATCGGCTTTCCATGTCCTGACTCTACATTGTACATTACAGGAATATCAAGGTCCTCAAAGATTTCTTCCAAACACTTATAGACATCATAGGCTGGGCATTCTTCATTGACAATTTTCGTAAACTGTCCCAGAATAATCCCCGCGCAGTCTGCCAGCTTTCCGGCATTCTTTAAATGGTACGTCCATTTCTCAATCTTTGTTACAGGCTCACAAACCTCTTCGATGAATAAAATCTTACCCTTCGTGTCCGGTTCATAAGGCGTTCCAATGGCGGCAGAAAGGAGGGAGAGATTCCCTCCAATCAATCTGCCGGATGCCTTACCTGTTTTCATGACGTCTATTTCACAGCCCTTTGGATTGCAGAATTCAAATGTATCTTCTGCCTCCAGCGCTGCAAAAAATGACGCTTTTGTTTCTTCATCGAAACTATCTACCATATTGGAAGATACCATAGGTCCATGGAACGTAACCAAGTCACACTGCTGATTCAGCGCAAGGTGTAAACTGGTCACATCGCTGTAGCCTACGAAAACTTTTGGATTCGCTTTTACCAAATCAAAATCTATGTACTCCATAGCACGGCTTCCGCCATCGCCTCCGCGAATACAGAAAATGCCGTTCACTTCGGGATCTGCGAACATCTTATTGACCCATTCGCCACGAGTCTTGCCGCTTCCTGCCATATATCCGCCATAATCCTGGTCTAAGTTATCTGCCAGTTTTACCTGAAATCCAAGGTCTTCTACTGCCTTTTTACACTCTGCAACTCTATCAGTTCCAATTGCGGAACTGCTGCAAATCAGACCTACTGTATCACCTTTTTTTAATTTTTTTGGGTAACGCATTTGTATTTCACCCTCTATTAAAACCACATGATGTTAACAATCAGAGTTGCTGCAATCAGGGATGCCAGGTCACCTAAAAGACCAGCTGCGATAGAGTGTCTGGTGTTGCTGATTCCTACAGAACCGAAGTATACAGCTACTACATAGAAAGTGGTTTCAGTAGAACCCAGTGCAACAGAGGCAATTCTACCAATCTGGGACTGAGTACCGTACTGCGCTAACAGGTCTGCCATCATACCTTCTGCACCGCCGCCGGAGAAAGATCTCATGATTGCCATCGGCAGAACTTCAGACGGTAAACCGATTACGTTAGTTACAGGAGCAAGCAGGTCGCAAATGAAATCCATTGCACCGGATGCTCTGAACATACCGATAGCACAAAGCATTGCTACCAGGTAAGGAATAATCATAATGGCTGTTGAAAAGCCTTCTTTTGCGCCTTCTGTGAATACAGAATATACAGGAACTTTTTTACAAATTGCGTAAAAGGCTACCAGTGCAACAACAACTGGAATCGCCCAAATGGATATCGCTTCTAATACTGCTGTCATGTTCTTACCTCCTTAGAATGAAACTCTTCCGCCGTCTTTAGAGCTAACGGAAACATAATTTTCCGGCAGAACAATCGGATTGTCGCCGATGTACTCTTCGTTGATTTCCAGAGTGCCTGCTGCCATTTCCTTTTCGATTACGTTTTCCCACTTCCATCTCTTCATCTTCTGGAATAAGATAGTGCAAGTAACACCCACGATAGTGGAGATAGCGGTTGCAATGATAACCGGTGCGATAATTTCAGCAGCGCCCTGTGTCTGTACTGCAGAACGAAGACCCATAGCGGTTACCGGAATCAGAGTAATAGAGGTTGTAGAAATTGCCATCAGCATGCACTGTGCATTAGTAGCAATGCCCCTAGTAGGGTTTAATGTCTGCAGTTCAGCCATCGCTTTCAGACCAAACGGAGTAGCAGCGTTACCGATACCTAAGATATTAGCAGCGAAGTACAGAGCCATTGCCGAGTTAGCAGGGTGCTCTGCCGGAACTTCCGGGAACAGAAGGCGCATAACTGGTGCGATTGCTTTACCAAGCTTTTCGCAAAGACCTGCTCTTTCCATTACTTTCATCAAACCGCAGAAGAAAGTCATGATACCAATTAAATCTAGTGCGATATCAACAGCAGTCTGTGCAAAGTCGAAGACATTGTTCAGAACTGCCTCAATGTTACCAGTTACGCCGCCGGCAATAACTGCGATGACAACAAATGCCACCCAAATGTAATTCATCATAATTAAATATCCTCCTTCAAAAATGCGTATAGGTACTACACGATTCTTAATAATTGCTGATTTAAATTTCATTTCAAAGTTCTATGGTACAGTCTGCAGCCTTTCATAAAACTAAGAAATAATTCTTAAATCACTTGGCGAAAATCTATAGAGCAATATTCATGCCAATTCTTTTCATTCAGGCACGATTTTTGCTTGTATATATGCTTGGAAGGAAGCTTCCAGCAAAACAAAATAAAGGAGATCATTTCATGCAAGGACATTTTTCAGTCATTAATAAGCGGGGTTTCATCACCTCCTGTATATTAATCTTTATCAGTATTTTAGGATTTGCGTACAGCCTTTTCAGACAGGTAGGCGGCGGCTCTAAGCTGTGGATTGTACCGCTTATCCTTTTTGCCTGCTTCGCCCTAATCAGCCTTTTGATTCTTCGCGGCGTCGCTACTGCAGGTGTCGATGTACAAAACGGTCAGGTGATATTTGCCGCCGCAGGTGGAAATGGGCTCAGAGCACCGCAGTTTTCCCTGTCTGACTTAGAATCCGTTCAGCTTTACAACAGCGATGGTCCCATTGCAAATCCGGAAAGTTCCGTCCTTGCTGGAGCAAAGGTCGTCTTTACCACCAAAAATGACCAGCAATTTGTATATTATCCTGTAACGATTACATATAAGCAATTTCTTAATCTGAAGCAGGGACTTACTCAGCTTCAGTCACTATTATAAAATATTTCTATTTTTTAAATCTGACCTGCAAATCGCAGGTCTTTTTCTTACAATTTTTTACAATACTCTCCAAAATAGTCCTATATTTAGAACTTATAATCCGTAAATCCGGACAATTTCATAATTAACACTGTTGCAATCCTCATTTCAGGAAGTTTTTTTAGGCATGATTCTTGCTACTATTATCATAGTATAGAACTATATGCTGTTTCATCAGGAAATAGCACTCGGCTTTTTATATAGGAAAAGCCCAAAGAAAGGATCAATCATTATGTACAAAATTCAGTATCATTACACCAATCTTGCCAAGCAGGTTTTATTCGGCGTATGCTTTGTCTATGTCCTGCTTCGTTTTTTGATTATGGCAGAAATTATTATCTTCAAGATTGACGGTTATTACCAGGCGACCAACATTCCATTAACTATCGTTATGTATCTTGTAATCTTTGCCCTGATTATCTTCCTCTTCAGAGGTCACAAGTACTGCTACAGCACCTATGACGAAAAGCAGCTGACCTACCATAACAGTCTTTTGAAAAGAAGCCGCAGCTTGGATTTTTCAGAAGCGCAGGTTGCTGTATTTGACACCAAAGGCGTCAGCTTTTACGCAAAAGACGGAGACAACTTTGAAAGTGCGGAGCCAATCTTCTTCCTGCCCTTTTTTAGAGACGGAAAAATCGAAGCCATACAGATTAACAAGTTTTACAAAATGTTAAAGGAATTGCCCGGCATGCGTGTTATCAAGCGTTTCCACGTTCTTCCTGGCTACGAAAAGAAATGGAATTTTGTCACTATCGCATATGGCTTTCTCGCAGTCATCGTATTTATGAACTGCGCTACCCCGCTGACCGTATGTATCGTATTATTACAAAATCACTAAAAAAGGAGACTATAAAGAAAATGCAGCAATATGGAAATTTAGTAAGACTTTTGGACGTAGACCCGGATTTCATCATCGAACTGGTCTACGCAACAGCAGATAATTTTACAGGCAGCATCGTCTATGATTCTCCTGAATGCTATATCGATGTGGATACGGCTAAGCGCCTGATTATTGCCAAGAATTTAGCAAAGAAAGATGGCTACCGCATGAAAGTTTGGGACGCATTCCGCCCAACAAGCGCCCAGCAGCGATTTTGGGATTTGCTTCCCGACAATGACTTTGTCGCCTATCCACCGGACATGGAGACCATTACAGAGTTTAAGAACTCCCACATGAACGGTCAGTGCGTTGACGTAACCTTAACGGACATGGATGGTAATGACATCCTCATGCCAAGCGCTTTTGACGACTTTACAGAAAAAGCCCGCCTGGATTGTCAGACGACTTCCGGCGAGGCTCTTAAAAATGCTACATATTTGCGCGACATCATGGTTCGCGCAGGATTCAGTCCTTACAGCGGCGAATGGTGGCATTTCTATGATAGAAATTCAGTACCAGTAAGATACACAGAGACTATCCCTAGATAGTCTCTGTTTCATTTTTGTTGTCATTTCCATTGTCTGCCCGCATCTGTTCCTGCTCCATGCAGGCTTTCGCCTTGGCACTTTTCTTTTCTAATAAGTTCTGCATCATGCTCTTGTCATGGTTCTTCATGATATATACAAAAGACAGTGCAATAATCCCAAGGCCGATGAGGATTTTAATCATTAAAATTACCTCCCGATTACGTCTTTTAAAACGCGCAGTGCATTGCCGCTGCTGATTAAATCGATTTCATCACAAGTGAAGTGTTTCTCCATAGCGCCGATTAATTTACCAAAGCCAGCATAGTTCACCAGTTCACCGTTATCATCAATTCCATCAAAGTCGGAGCCGAATCCGATAGCTTCAATACCAGCTTTATCTCTCATGTACAACAGGTGCTCCACAATCCAGTCGATTTTCGGTGCTTCTTCGTCATCTTTTAAAAACGGTCCATTAAAGTTTACACCGACAACGCCGCCTGCATTACCCAGAGTTTTCAGCTGATCATCAGTCAGGTTACGTCTGTGGCTGCAAAGGGCTCTAGCACAGGAGTGAGAAGCAACAAACGGCTTCTTGCTGTATTTTGCAACATCGTAGAAACCACCTTCGGACAGATGAGATACGTCGATTACCATGCCAAGACGGTTCATTTCCTCTACTACTTCAATACCAAACGGTTTCAGACCGCGCAGGTGTTCTTCCTGATTGTCGCTGCTTGGAAAACCAACAGAATTTTCAAAGTTCCACAGAACAGTCAAAAGTCTTACTCCCATATCGTAAACTTCGTGAAGTCTTTCCATTTTTCCATCCAAGAATACACCGTCTTCGATGGTCAACAAAGAAGATAAAATACCCTCTTCCTTGTTTTTCATAATGTCTTCCACAGTGTAAACCGGTCTGATGTGTGCCTTGTTTGCTTCCATAACCTGCTGATAACGAGCGTACATCCCCTTGATGATATCATAGGAATCCATGGTTTCCATCTCGCTTCTGGATATGTACATGGCAAAAAACTGCGCTAAGCTGTCGTTCTGCTTTAATAACTCTATGTTGATGGAAAGGTCAGCATTATAAAAATCCAGTTCCGGCTTTCTCCATGCTTCAAGAAGTGTGTCGCAATGCATATCTACTATTTTCATTTTATCTTCCTCCATTTATTATACATCTATCATATACTAAAAGCAAAAATTGTGCCACCTTTTTATATCATAAGAATTGTATCGGCACAAGACTTGCATAAGAATAGTAATCAGAAAAGAAAACTGATTACGGAGGGTTCCATGAAATATACAAGTGAAGAAATCAAAAACAAAGTAAATTCAGTCTATGACGAAGCTGTTTCACTGCGCCGTCATCTGCATATGTATCCCGAACTCAGCGAGCAGGAATACGAAACCAGCCGTTTTATCTGCGAGCAGCTAGATAAAATGGGGATTCCTTACGAAAAGGATATTGCAGGCTGCGGTGTCTCCGCCGTTATCTACGGCAAGAACAAAACCAAGGGTGTGGCACTGCGTGCCGATATCGATGCGCTTCCCATTACAGAAAAGGTTGAAATCCCATTTAAATCGAATAATCCTAATATTATGCACGCCTGCGGCCACGATATTCACACCGCAATCCTTCTTGGCACAGCAAAAGTTTTAAACGATATGAAGGAAGATTTACCCGGATCTGTTAGACTTCTGTTCCAGCCTTCTGAAGAAACCATCGGCGGTGCTCGCCAGATGATAGAAGCAGGCTGCCTGAATGAACCAGCTATTTCCGCAGTTTTGGGACTTCATGTAGACTCCGGCACCGATGCTGGCAGCGTAGAATTTATTCCTGGCTCCATGAACGCCGCGTGCAGCGAATTTTTCGTTACAGTAAAGGGAAAATCCTGCCACGGTGCACACCCTAACGATGGCATTGACGCCCTGCTTCCTGCCTGCACCATGGTATCCAGCCTGCAGTCCATCATTACAAGACGAATCGACCCAGCTGAATCGGTGCTGATTACCGTAGGAAAATTCAACAGCGGCACCAAAGAAAACATCGTCTCTGGCGAAGCTGTTTTCTCCGGCACCATGCGCGCCCTAGATATGAAAAACATGGATAAGCTGCGAACCTACCTCAAAGAACTTTGCGAGGGAATCGCTGCTTCCTACGGTGCAAGCTGCGAAATCAGCTTTTCCGGCAGCTATCCAACGCTGGAAAACGACCCGCAGCTCTTCGACAGCGTGATGACAACGGCCAAGGAAATGCTGGGAGAAGACAAGGTAAAATTGACTGTAAAGCCTAGCCTGGGTGCTGACGATTTTGCTTTTTTCTGTCATGAAAGCCGCGGACTTTACTATAATATCGGTATCAGAAAACCTGGAGAAGACTTCGCTCACCCGATTCATAGCGAGCTGTTTCACCCGGATGAGGAATGTATTCGCACAGGCATGCTGGTGCAAATCGCCAGCGTACTGAAAATTTTAGAGGAGGAAGCATAAACATGACAAATACAGAAATCCTTCGCGACACACAAATTGTCGTCGATTTAAATAAGCTGGCTGGTAATATGACTAAAATCAAGGAGATGGTCGGCGCTGACGTCGACATCATGCCGGTTATCAAAGCCAACGGCTACGGTCACGGCGCCTGCGCCATCGCACAGACTTTGATGGAATGCGGTGCTTCTGCCTTGGCGGTTGCCACACTGACCGAGGCTTTGGAGTTAAAAGAAGCATATCCCGACTACCCAGTGCTCATCATGGGCTATACCCCTGACAGGCTGCTCCACTGGGTTGTAGAAAAAGATATCATTCAGACCATCTGGTCCATCGAACAGGCTGAGAAGCTTGGACAACTGGCAGGTTCTCTTGACAAAACCGCCTGCGTTCATATCAAGGTGGACACCGGTTTTCACCGTCTTGGAAAATGTCCTTCTGATGAATTCGCAGCAGAAATCTCCGATATTTTCAAAGTTCCTCATCTTGCAGTACAGGGGATTTTCAGCCACCTGGCTCTCGCCGGTCTCTCTGAAGACGAGGAGCAGTACCAGCAGTTCACTGACTTTATCAAAAAGCTGGAAGCCATAGGCTGCAAGTTCCACTACAAGCACATTGCAGACAGTATCGCCTGCGTGGACTATCCGCAGTATCGCATGAATCTGGTGCGTCCGGGCGCTCTGCTTTACGGTATGAAAGGCGCTCAATACGCGGATATCAATGTAGAACAAATTCTGACCTTTAAAACAGCAATTTCTCAGCTTCATGAAATTCCCGCAGGTGAAGGTCTCAGCTACGATTATCTCTGGAAGGCAGAGCGTGACAGTATCATCGCAACCCTGCCATTCGGCTACGCCGATGGCTATCCGAGAAATCTCCGGGATAAAGGCTATGTCATTATAAACGGTACCCGGGCGCCTATCGTCGGCGTTATCTGCATGGATCAGTGCATGGCGGATGTCACCGATGTGCCTGATGTCTGCTGCGGTATGGAAGCCATCATCTACGGAGATGGAAAAGACGGCTCCATGACTATCGCAGAAGCAGCATCCCTGTCCAGCACCAACAAAAATGACATCATTGCAAGACTGACCGCAAGACCGCCAAGGGTTTATATTGGTAAATAACCCTTGTTGCTTACAGGTGTTGGCGCACGTGCATATTTTAGATGAAACTGCCAAATATATGCACAGTACTGTGCATATTTCTCAAAAAAAGACTAAATATATGCAGAAAAAGGCAGTCAATTCGATTTTATCTTTCGAGTTGACTGCCTTTTATCGTCTCAATCTGCATATTTCACTGAAAATCCCTCAAAATATGCACACCTGCAAAGATAAACGTGCATATTTTAAGGGATTTTACTAAATTTATGCATACACAGTAGCAAATCGATCTTGCGAGCGCAGCGCTCCCTGCATCACTTAGAACAAAGAGTTATAGAAATCACTGCCTGCACCGAAAACAATCTGGCGCAATGCCATCAGTTCATCCATGTTTTCTGCGCTGATTCCCACTGTCATAGAATCAATTCTCTTAGTGCCAGGTACGCGCATTGCCCCATCAGCCAAATTCACCTGCTGAAAGGTCACTTCCATTTCCGGCTTTTCAGGTACAGCAACCAGCTTTCTGCTCTTAGCAGCTCTGACCGCTTTTTCCGCAGTGTCTCTCAGCATTTTCTGAGTCTGGGTTCTCGGCAGACATCTTGCACAAAATCTGCCCTCTGCATATTTTACGACTACAGTCTCCACTTCAGGGTCAAAAGTCTTCGCCTCTGCTTCCAGTGCCTGATCACCTGTCACCATGAGAAGGGGCACACCCTTTTCTGCTGCAAAGTAAGAATTCATGCCAAGCTCGCCTACACTCATGCCGGAGACCTTTAAATCTCTGATAGTTGCCGGATTAAAGGTATGATCCAAAATTGCATTCTGTGTGCCGAATTTAGCATGATAACCTACCAAAATCAATCCGTCAAATGACTCATCAAGGCCGTGAACCATAGAATTTCTGCGGGTGTCCCCTCTGGTAATCTGCGCCCTTTCATCCAGCATTTCCACTTTGATATTCTGAGAAATATTATGAGAATCGCAGACTACCACTTCTGTAGCACCCCCTGCGAAAGCACCGTCTACAACTGCGTTTACTTCCTCCGTCATAAAAATTCTTGCCTGCTGATAACCTGCCCCCACCTCTTCAACATCTTCCGGTGCAACGATTCCGTTAATGCCTTCCAAATCCGCTGAAATAAAAATCCTCATACTTAATTCCTCCGTTAATATTTTATGTTATACTTTTTTAGCTTGTCATAGAAAACCGTTCTGGACATATCAAGTTCCTCCATCGCCGCCTGTTTATCCCCATTGTATTTAATCAAAGCCATTTCTAAAATGCGGGCTTCTTCCTTTGCCAGCATCTCCTTCATAGTCACAGGAATATTTCCCTTTCCGATTTGCAGATGCTCCGAATAGATAATGTTGGACTCACACAGGGTAATCGCACGCTCAATTGCGTTTTCCAGTTCACGCACGTTACCTGGCCAGTTGTAGGAAATCAACTTCTGTAAAGCTTCACCAGAAAACTGTTTTTGTTCCAGTCCATAAGTATCGCAGACCTTCTCCAGAATCTGATTAATCAAAAGATAAAGGTCCGCTTTCCTTTCCCTAAGAGACGGGATTTCGATAGGAAATACGTTGATACGATAGAACAAATCCTGACGGAATCTGCCCAGCGAAACTTCTTCTTCCAAATTTCTATTAGTCGCTGCAATCACACGCACATCCACTTTAATCGGCTTGGAAGAGCCGACTCTGTAAATGGTTTTGTTCTGCAGTACATGAAGCAGTTTCACTTGAATATCCAGCGGAATTTCACCTATTTCGTCTAGAAAAATCGTGCCGCCGTTGGCTGCCTCAAAGAATCCTGTCTTTCCTTCATTTTTTGCACCAGTAAAAGCACCCCCCACATATCCGAACAGTTCACTTTCAAATAAAGTCGGTGCAATAGCATTACAGTTTACTTCCACAAAAGGTGCGCCGGGCATGCCGATAGAATGAATTTCCCTCGCCAATTTGGATTTACCAGTCCCACTTTCTCCGGTAATAATCACATTAAATCTGCTTTTAGCCGCTTTCCACGCCATATATTTGACTTCCCGCGCCTTGTTGCTCTTGCCTGCAAAGCCAGAAAAAGCGTCTTCTGGATAGTCAAGGTTTTGTATCCCCCCTATCGTATTTTGTTCTTCAATTCGCTGAATAATCTGATCACGTTCGCTCAAGAGTCTCTCCAGATGTGAAGCATCCGATAGCAGCAAAAAGGCTCCATCAGCGCCAGCCTCATCTTCATCGGTCCACTTTACAATGCTGCAGTTAAAAGGTCTTTTATTGATTTCATAAAGCTGATTATAAACCTTTTCCTCCGTACCCTCCAGTACAAGCTGCAGTTTCTCTGTCAAAGGTGACTGCTGAAATAAATCCCAAAATCGCTGACCTGTCACATCCACATCCGTGTCCTCTACGCTCTTTGCCTGATAGGTTGCACCGCGTAGCAAATAGCCTAAATCTTCCTGTCTGACACTATACCCTTTTGCCTGAAAAAATTTAATATTACCGGTAATCCCGTCAATAATTACAACGTTTCCAACGGAATTAGAATATCTCAGTCTGTGAACCATGTCATTGACAGAAATCAGCGTTTCTTTTTTTCCTGTGTCAATAATGGCCTGAATATGAAATCCCCAATAATTCACGTCCAGTTTCATAGGGACATTCAGGGAGTGTTCTCTGATATATTTGTACTGCGGTTCAATCTTCTTATTTTTGTAAACACCGACCGCTACCAGCATGTCTCCTCTATGGATACCGGCATCATTGATATTGAGAAGCGTCAATTCTTCTCTGCCCATCAGACCATCGTCATCACCCAGCTTGTTGTCCGCAATAACGACAATATCACCTTCACAAATCTGCCCCGCATCATGTCCTGTCTTTGCATTAATGATAATCCCCGTTGTCTCTTTGGCCTTGCGATTGCAAAGCTGTATTTTTCCTTCGCTGTCAACAAAAATAATGCCCTGATTCATACTGTTCATCAGAAGCTCGATAGCCTCTTTCACATTACTTCTGTGCATGTTTTTTCCCTTCCTTCTTTAATCCCCGCTCTATTCTTATGCAAGAATCAAGCCAAAACTGTCTTACCAAAAAACAGGGTAGCCGATAACGTATTCTATCGACACCCTGTCAGATTGTTACATATTGTCAGCTGCTTCTTTTATTTTAATAATGGCGTCCTCTACAAGCTCTCCGACCGGCAGCATACTTACGCCTGCCACCAGATTATCACACCTGTTCATCGGAACCAGCACCTTAGCTGCATGACTTTGCCCTACGGCAACTGCCATATCAGGTGTCACTTCTCCAAGAAGCGAATCTGCAATGACAATACCGATAGGTCCAGCAATAATATCCGCCCGCTGACTTGCTACTATGACCGGGTTTTCTCCTGTTGCAGCCTCATCAGCCCCAGCCTTTAGCATAGTAGCCGTCGCAACAGCGTTGGTTCCCACCGCCATAATCTCCGCCCGTGAAAACTCTCTTCTGATTCCTTCTACAAGCAGCTTTCCCAATCTGCCGCCTTGTCCGTCTATTACTAGAAAACGCATGGTTCCTCCCTCAATGCCTTTTATCAGTACTATTCTACCACATCTTGGAGGAAAAGCAACGATATACGTTTATAATATTTTTTATCTTTGTAGAGTTACAATTGATGTGACACTTTCCAATAGAAAAAGACGATAGGATTTGTTAGAATGTCAATCACCACAAAAAACATATCTGAAATGAACCCTATCGTCATGAACAGTATAACACAAACTCAACGATATTTGCCACATGAAATTTC
Source organism: Anaerotruncus sp. 80 (assembly GCF_009936115.1). Taxonomy (NCBI): domain Bacteria; kingdom Bacillati; phylum Bacillota; class Clostridia; order Eubacteriales; family Oscillospiraceae; genus Anaerotruncus; species Anaerotruncus sp. 80. The sequence continues at coordinate 95,112 of NZ_QWES01000010.1, read as the reverse complement.
TACCCGTTTTTACGCAGTGAATCTTTATCGCAGCGGTCAGTCCGTCGCCTTTGTCTGCAGGCGCTACCATATATCTAAATCTTCCCTTATGCGCTGGAACAAACGCTTTGATGGTACGAAAGAGTCCCTTATGGATCATTCTCACAGACCCAAAACGCCTCATCCTTCTTCTCATACCACTGAGGAACTCAAGTGGATTCGTGATTTGCACAGACGCAATCCCCACGCCTCCGTCTGCGAAATCTATGGAAAATTACGTACTTCCAAAGGGTATCGCAGGCATCCCGGCTCTCTTTACCGTGTATTTTCTCGGCTAGGGTATACCAAGCAAAAAGTGACTCCCACTAACAAGTATACTCCAAAGCCTTATGCGACTCCTCAGGCTGTTGGTGAAAAGTGGCAGATGGATGTGAAATATGTGCCCTCTGCCTGCTATACTGGCTCTATGCCTGACAAATTTTATCAATATACAATCATAGATGAAGCTTCCAGACAGCGCTTCCTCTACCCATATAAAGAACAGAGTTCTTATTCTACCGTTAATTTCATAAAGCGCGCTATCCAATTCTTTGGATATACGCCCAAAATGATTCAAACGGATAATGGCGCTGAATTTACTTATCCAAAAGACTACAAAAAACTACATCCGATGGATAAACTCTGTGATGAACTTGGCATTACCCACAAACTGATTCGTCCACGCACACCAAGACACAATGGCAAAGTGGAACGCAGCCATCGACTGAATCAGGAGCGATTCTACAATTACCTGCATTTTCTACTCCTATGAAGATTTAAAAGTGCAGATGCTCCGCTATCTAAAACGTTACAACAACACCCCTAAACCAGTCCTTGGGTGGGCTACACCTTTGGAGAAAAGGTCATCTTTGGAATTGCATTCTTATGATACCATATCGTCAAATTAATGCTCTCTTTTGGGTGTCATATCATTGACAAACCAACAGTCAAAAGAACTGCTATGCACAATTGCAGAAAAAATCCAATTCATTGATGAAACCTGCGTCGTACACATTACTATGCAGCAAAGAATTCACCAGTGCCCAGAATGCAGTACCCATACCTCAAAAGTACATGGCTACAGAATCCAGCGGGTCAAACATATCCCTATCGGTAATCCCCCGTCATGCTCAGCATTCGTAAAAGACGTCATGTTTGCCCCTGCTGCGGTAAAAAGTTCTTTGAAACAATTCCATTCCTTCCCAAATATCAAAGAACCTCCAACGCATTATGGGCAATGGCACTTTTCGAATTATCAAAAACCGCTTCGATGAAATCTATTGTAGAAAGACTTAACGTCTCCGCTTCAACCACTGCACGTATTTTGGACAAAGTGAATTACCCTTGTACCACCCTGCCATCTGTAATTTCCATCGATGAATTCAAAGGCAACACCGGCGGCAGAAAATTCCAGTGCATCCTAACCAATCCCAAAGAGAAGAAAGTGCTGGATATCCTTCCAAACAGAAAAGGCGATACCTTGTACCAGTACTTTTCGAAGTTTCCAGATCGAAACAACATAAAATACGTTGTCATGGATTTAAGCACACTCTTTAGAAGTCTGGCAAAAACCGCATTTCCAAAAGCAGAAATCGTTGCCGACCGATTCCATGCCCTAAGACTTGCCATTTACGCATTAGAACAAGTTCGCAAAGAAGCCCAAAAGAACTTTCATACAAAACGAAGGAGATACTTCAAACACGCCAGAACACTTCTCATCAAACACAAAGAAAAGCTGGATTCAGAAGAACTCGAACAAGTAGCGAATATGCTCTCACTATCTAAGGAACTGGCACAGGCATACCATTTAAAAGAACTAGCATACGAACTATTTGCTTCCCTTGATGTGTATACCGCCAAGAAAAAGCTACTTGCCTTTAAAATGGCTGTACAGGTTGCAAACCTTGCCCCATTCAATAAAGTTGCTTCTACCTACACACAATGGGAGAAAGAAATACTAAATGCCTTTGATGTACCATTCTCCAACGGATATACCGAAGGCTGCAACAATCGAATCAAAGTCACCAAGAGAGTCGCTTATGGCATGAGAAACTACGAAAGATTTAAGAAAAGAATTCTACATACTATGGTTCAATATTAAACCAAAAGAGACAGCTTTATCACTGCCTCCTCAGTCACTTAAATTTTTTTAGTTTGCGTTCCACCTCAACATTTGACATAGAACCTCAAAACCGCAAACCGGAAGACTCAGGAATTTCTAAGACCTTCTGATCTGCGGTTTTTTCTAAGGCGCAGGGAGGAAATCCTACGACTTAAATTTCTTCCAGTATTTGGTGAACAAATCGTCCGCTTCTGCGCCAAGATTTCTAAGAGACTCACACCGTTTCAGCACTATTTCATCCGGAAACAGGATATCCATCTTGTCCGAATCACCCTTAACACTATCTATAACACTGATATTTGGAATTGAGTATGTCAAATAATCGAAGTTTATCATCGCCGTTTCCTTTTCCAGCATAAAATTGATCCAGGCGTGGGCACTATCCCGATTTTTCGCAGCTTTCGGAATCGCCCAGGCATCGGTAAAATACTCACTGCCTTCTTTTGGAACGACATAAGCTAAATTTTCTTTTTCTTCGCGACAATACAAAACTTCACCATTCCAGATGACTGCAATATCCGCAGATCCGCCGAGAATCATATCCCTCGCCGAATCATTGGCATATTTGTATACCAGAGATTTTTGCTCTGTCAGATAAGCTGCTGCTTCAGAAAGTTCCGCCTCGCTGACAGTATTTAACGAATATCCCTTTGCTTTCAACGCAATTCCCATAGTGTCACGCATACTATCAGGCATAACAATTCTGCCCGCATATTCCGTCTTCCAAAGATCATTCCAGGAAGTGATCTCTCCCTCAGGAATTTTATCCGTATCGTATAAAATTCCCAGCGTGCCCCATGTATGAGGAACCGCATATTTATTTCCCGAATCGAAAGACTCCGCAAGCTGCAGATATTTTTTCTCCAAATTAGAGATATTTGGAATCGAAGAATAATCTACTTCTGCAAGCAAATCCTCGCTGATAAGTTTTTCAATCATATAATCGGAAACACAAATCACATCGTAATTAACCGAACCATTTTTTATGACAGGATACATTTCCTCTGCTGTGTCAAAAGTGTCCATGACCACAGATATCCCTGTCTCCTGTTCAAATTCTTTAATGAGCGCAGGATCAATATAATCTCCAAAAGCATAGACATGGACTTCCTTTCCGGTGTTGCCTCCTGTGGAACCGCTGAGATAAAGAGTTCCGCAAAGCAAACAAATCACCAGCGCTGTCAGCACTGCCATAATACGCTTTTTCGTCTTTCCGCCTGCCTTGGCCGACGCAACATTGGAAGTAGTCAAAACCAGCAGCACGGTAACAAAAATAACTGTAGACAGTGCAAAAAGTGTCGGTCTGATTCCTACTTTCACCTGGCTATAAATCAAAGTCGAAATCGTATTAATGCCAGCGCCTCTTGTAAAGTGTGTAATTACAAAATCATCTACAGACATGGTGAACGCCAGCAGAAATCCGCTGACAATGCCCGGTCTAATATCAGGAAGAACGACTTTATAAAACGCATAAAGCGGCGTTGCTCCAAGATCCAGTGCAGCTTCATAAGTATTTCCAGAAATCTGTTTAAATTTTGGCATCACCGACAGAATCACATAAGGAATGCTGAAAGTAATATGCGCAAGCAGTACTGTACCCCAGCTCAGTGAAATACCGAAGGCAATAAATGCCATCATCAGAGAAATACCTGTAACGATATCTGCATTGAGCAGAGGAATATTGTTCAGCGCCATGATTACATTTTCTGAGCGCTTTTTCATCGCCATAATCCCGATACATGCAGCAGTCCCGATGAGGGTTGCTATGGCGGCAGCTGCCAGCGCAATCGTGAATGTATTCCAGATTGCTTCCATAATCATGGTATTTGACAGCATTTCCTTGTACCATTTCAAAGAAAAGCCCGTCCACAGAGACATAGACTTGCTCTCGTTGAAGGAAAAAACCATCAGGATCAGAATTGGCAGATACAAAAACAGCAGAACGAGGATCAGATAAATGCTTTTTCCAAGTTTTTTCATATCAGCGTCCCCTCCCCATTTTTGTCTAATTTAGAGAGCGCTGCCATGCTGATAACAATAAATACCATCATGACAAGAGACAGGCCCGAGCCCAGATTCCAGTTGGAACTTGTCGTAAATTCCTGCTCGATGATATTTCCAATCAGATTGATTTTCCCTCCGCCCAGCATGTTGGAGATTACAAAAGTGGTCAGGGACGGTACAAACACCATGGTAACACCGCTGGCAATACCCGGAATGCTGAGAGGCAGCAGGATATCTGTCAGTACCTTCCGCTTGGTCGCTCCAAGATCGTAAGCAGCTTCTATAATATGATCATCTATCTTCATCAGTGTATTATAGATCGGCAGTACCATAAAAGGCAGAAAATCATAAACCATTCCCAGTACAATTGCTGCCGGTGTATTGATCAGCGCAAGAGGCGGCAGATGTAAAAGTCCCAGCAGACCGTTGATCAATCCGCCCTTTTCCAGAATTACCTGCCACGCCATCGTTCGCAGTAAAAAGTTCATCCACATCGGCAAGATAAAAATGAACACCATAAAGCCCTGCCGTCCAAGCTTGCTCCCTTTTAAAATCAGCGCCAGCGGAAAAGCAATCACAAAGCAAATCACAGTACTGATTAATGACAGTAAAAGAGACAGTAAAAGCGCCTGCGCATGCTCTGCGCTCAGCATTGCAATCAAATTAGCAAAAGTAAATGTGCCGCTTCTATCTGTAAAACCATAATAAGCAACAACTGCCAAAGGAATCACAGTACCGCAGATAATCCACAAGAGAAATGGCGCTGCAAAACTTTTTTTAGACATCGATTTCTATCGCCTCCTCTTCCTTGGACTGTGGTTTATGCATAATTTGAATATTTTCCGGAATCACATCCAGACTAACCTTAGTTCCTACCGGATAGCTGGTGGTATTCTGTGCAAGCCAGGTGAACCCGCCTGCTTCAATTTCCATTTCATAGTGTACACCAATGAATACATTGTGAGTCACTTCACCATCTAGCCTGCCTGCACCCGGTTTTCCAATAATCAGATCCTCCGGTCTGATTACAACGTCGACTGGCTTATTTCTGCCAAAGCCGTCGTCAATACAAGGAAATACCGTATCACAGATCTTCACATAAAAATCTTCCATCATTGTGCCATCAATAATATTGCTGTCACCGATAAAATCTGCAACGAAAGCATTTTCCGGCTCGTTGTAAATCTCTTCCGGCGTACCCATCTGCTGAATATATCCACCGTTCATTACCACTACTTTATCGCTCATAGTCAGAGCTTCCTCCTGATCGTGAGTAACGTAAATAAAGGTGATGCCAAGTTCATTCTTCAGGCGAATCAACTCATACTGCATATCCTGGCGCAATTTCAAATCCAATGCTCCCAAAGGTTCATCAAGCAAAAGCACCTTCGGTTCATTGACAATAGCTCTTGCCATAGCAATTCTCTGCTGCTGACCGCCGGAAAGCTGATCGATTTTTCGTTTCTCATAGCCGTCCAGATTGACAAGTTTCAGCGCATATTCAATTTTATCTTTAATATACGATTCGCTCTTCCCGCTAATCTTAAGGCCAAAGGCGATATTCTGTCCCACATTCATATGTGGAAAAAGCGCGTACTTCTGAAATACAGTATTCAGATGGCGCTGATTCGGCGGCACATCGGTAATATCCTTTCCTTCAAAGAACACCTGCCCTGCATCAGGCTTTTCAAAACCGCCTACAATACGAAGCGTTGTAGTCTTTCCACATCCAGAAGGTCCCAACAGTGTGATAAATTCGTTCTCATTTACCGTTAAATTGAAGTCATCCAGCACCTGTGTATCTTCAAAAGACTTGTAAATATGCTTTAATTCGATGAGTGATGATGTCATTTAAGTTCCTTTCTTTACATCTTAAAAGCTTGGCGGCGAACTTACCCATATCAGTTCTGCGCCTGCTTTCGACGAAATATAATGTTTTCTTGCCGGTGTATAATAAAATGAATCGCCGGCCTTTGCCTGATGGATTTTCTTTCCTATATGAATGGTAATCTCACCTTTCAGTACAAATCCAAACTCTTCTCCCTCGTGCGGATTGTCAGGATATGTCTGGCCGCCCGCCTCAAGGCTCAGGCGAATAGGCTCCATAACGTTCTTTTGCGCACTTGGAATAATCCACTCTATTTTATTCTTTAATTCAAGGTCTATTTTCTCAAAATAATCTTCATCTGCAAATACAATCTGTTCATCGCTGTCCTCTGCAAAAAACTCTGAAACAGATACTCCCAGGCACTGCAATATGTCTGAAAGTGTTGCAATAGATGGAGATGTCAAATCTCGTTCCAGCTGAGAAATGAAGCCCTTAGAAAGCTCCGCCCTGTCAGCTAGTTCCTCCTGCGTCAGTCCATTGACAATGCGCAGGGCTTTAATCTTGGAACCAATCTCCATATTCCTACTCCCTTACTGTGTCACAAGTATTAAACTTCAAGTTTAGTATTTCTAAACTGTAGTGCAAGATTATTATACTCGTTTTTTATGACATGTCAATAGGTGATTTAACTTTTACAAATTTTTTGTCAAAAAAAATAAATCGGATTTCAAAACAATTTGCATTGTCTGGTATTCCGATCTATTTCTTATATTTACTTACAGCTCCTCATCACCTAGCCTGTTTCGGATATAATCCTGTACATCATCTCTGGAAATTCCCAGCGCTGCTGCGAACTCTCCGAAAAGAAGGTCTTCTGCACGTTTCATAAATTTTTTGTCAATCTGCCCAAGGTGGCGATTCTGAGCAAGTGCATCCAGCTTTTTTTGATGTATGGACTTGGTCAGTTTAAGCAAGTCTATACATTTATGGCTGTCAATGACTGACTGATAATACTTCGTAAGCTGTTGCATGCTACTGTTTTTGTAAATTTCCGTGTGAATCTGCGGAATATTGTCAATCAGATCTTTCGCTTCATCTTCGGAGATTACCGCACGCATAAACACTTTCTGATTATCTACTGGTGCATAAATGACGCCGCTTTGATAAAGAGGCTCCAGCACATAATACAGCCTGTCCTCATCTCCACCGGCAAAATCCGACTTACGAATATCCGATACTTTGCAAACGCCTGTCGTGCCATACATAATCAGGTCATCAATGTTATACATTTCGGCTCACATCTCCTTTCTTCTTCCATTATTTCTATCTCATTTATTATTATAACACGTTTTTGAAAGAAAATGTAAGTTTTTTGTATACAATTCCAAAATATTTTTATCATATCATTTTTTGCACGCAAAAGGGAACGACGATAAATGCGTCTGTTCCCTAAATTCTTGTCAGTTTAAAATTGTGCTACTTCAGGATCGGCTTCTTCTGTCTCTTCCACTTTTGTGCAGTAGAGCACAGGTCCCACCTCGCCATAGGTTTCATCATCTTCCACTTTCACTTTAGCTATAATCGTTACCCAGCCGCCGTGTTCCAGCAAATTTGCTGCATTTTCCCATCTGCATACAAGTCCTGCAAACTGAATATCTTCTACACAGCATGTCATCACATGACGACCAAAGACAAATTTGTCGTCCGGCATACCGCCGCCAAGAACGCTGCGACCCTTTACAGTAATCACCTTGCCGTCATACTTGTCCTGCTCCTCGTTGATATCTCTGTACCACTCCGCATAGGCATTGTCTGCAATCTCAATCAGCGGCGCATTGAGGTCAAAAGGCAGAGGATCCGGAATCTGGTCCAGTTCCACATCGTCTTTATCATATTCATAAAGAATCTGGCTCTTTCGGTTAACTCCGCGAACAATTTTATGAAATTCCATCTTGTCAAAGCCTTTTTCGCAGCGGTTGAACACAACCATCTCAGCGCTTTTCAGTTTATCAAAGACCAGCTGCCGCATATTCTGATTATACACAGAAAAAGTCTGCGCATCTGCAAAAAACATTTCCTGATAGGTAATCCACTCCTTCGGCATATTTCTGTAGATCGTGTCCAAACTCCACATGCCGTTATACTCGATGATTACCCGTTCGACCTTATGCTTTTTCTGCAAAGCGCTAAGCGTCTCTTCCGTTAAATCTTCTTCCTCTTCAACCCGTTCAATAAACACGTTGGTTCCGAAAAACTTGACCGGATGATATTCTTCCTCACCCTCTTCACACAGAAGCAGCAAGGTTCTTTCTCCGGCATTGAAGTCATCGCCCTCCAGCGCCTCCTGAATAAACGTGGTTTTACCGCTTTCTAAAAATCCGGTAAACAAATATACTGGTATTTCCATATGCTACTACCTCTTTACAGTCCAAACAACTCTTTAATGCTGTCCTCTTCGATGCCTGCACCAATGACACACAGCATACCTGTTACTGCCGCAGTGCCATATCTAACATCAGGTTCACCCGGCACATAGTCAAAATGTAACCACTTACCGTCTTCTCCCTCTACAATTCCTTTCGCACGAAGCACCTGTCCATACATTGCAAAATTTGTCAAAGCGCTCAGCGCTTCTTCAATCTGCTCTTTTGTAAACTTATGAGATGTTTCCAGTCCAAAACTCTGGAATACTTCATCGGCGTGGTGATGATGGTGGTCATGATGATGTTCATGTTCGTGACAGCCGCAGTCACAATCTTCATCGTGGTGATGATGGTCATGATGTTCATGCTCGTGTGCGTGGTCGTGGCAGCCGCAATCCTCATCGTGATGATGATGACCATGGTCGTGATGTTCATGCGCTTCTTTCTCAAGAGTTGCCAGCTGCGCTGCCAGTGTATTCTTCTGCTCGATCGTTTCCAGAAGCTGCTGTCCTGTAAGTTCTTCCCAGTCTGTTGTTACTACAGGCGCTTTCTCGTTATATTTACGAACAAGCGCTACACAGTCGTCCAGTTTCTTCTGCGCAAGCCCCGCCGTATGGCTGAGAATAACTGCTGCCGCATGTTCAATCTGATTATTATAAAACTCCCCAAAGTTCTGCATGTACATCTTCGCCTTCTTTGCGTCCACAACCGCAACCGCAGCATTTAAGCACAATGCTTCGTTATGCAGATTTGTCACAGCAGTTATCACATCGCTAAGTTTTCCTACACCGGACGGCTCGATGAGAATTCTGTCAGGCGCAAACTCTGCCAGTACCTTTTCTAGTGCCTTTCCAAAATCACCAACGAGGCTGCAGCAGATACAGCCAGAAGTCATCTCATTAATTTCAATTCCTGCATCTTTGAGAAATCCGCCGTCAATCCCGATTTCTCCAAATTCATTTTCGATGAGAACTACTTTCTCATTCTGATACGCTTCTTCAATGAGTTTCTTAATTAGCGTTGTCTTTCCGGCACCTAAAAATCCGGAAAAAATATCTACCTTTGTCATATTATCATCTCTCTCCTGTAAAGTTCTACTTTATAGTATACCACAAATTCCCATAATTCTCACCGGAAATATAGAAATTTTCTATTCTGCGTCATAATACGCTTTGACTCTGCTTTCTACAAGTGCCATAACCTGATCCCAGCCGCCGATACAGATCCAGTCCTGCGCAAGATGTACCTTTACTACCTCATAAAGCCATGTCTTATAGTGTTCTATCGCCGCCTCAAAGTTCAGCCCCTGTTTCTGCAGCTGCTTAATATCAAAGGCAGCAAACTCTACTGTAATTTTACAGCGCTGCCGCGGCGCTTCTTTTAACCCCTTTGGAAAATCCAGCACTGCCACATCTACACTGTTAAAAAAGGGAGGGTCCATCCTCAGCTGAATTTCTTTCATTTGATTCTCCTTTACCAAAAACAAGCAAATACACTAGCGCCTACCACTGTGACAAGACCCGCCACCGCAATGGAAAGGCTGCTCATAGCGCCTTCAATTTCTCCTATTTCTATCGCCTTTGCCGTGCCGACGGCATGAGACGCTGTGCCAAAGCCCATACCCTTTGCGATAGGCTCTTCTATGCGGAACAGTCTGCAAACCGCTTCGCCGAACATATTTCCTAAAATCCCCGTAATGATTATGACGGCTACCGTAATCGTGACATAGCCGCCCAGCGTTTCCGAAACACCCATGCCAATAGCTGTCGTAATAGATTTTGGCAGTAGAGTCACATAAGTTTCGTGGCTGAGGCCAAAGAGGACTGCCATAGCAAGTATGGAGACAAGGCTTGTCAAACAGCCTGCAATAATTCCAGCCATAACTGCTTTCCAGTTCTTTTTCAAAAGACTCATCTGTTCGTACATAGGAATGGCAAGACATACTGTAGCCGGCGTCAGCAAATAACTAATATACTTTGCACCTTCGTAATATGTATCGTAGTCCATATCTAAAAGCAGAAGCGCACCGATAATCAGCACCGTTGCGATCAAAATGGGGTTAAACAGGGGAATTTTCAGCTTTTTCTTTGCAATTTGTCCAATTTCAAAGCAGAGCAGCGTAAGCCCCACGCCGAAGAATACAGACTCAATCAGAATATCATTCATCAGCTTCACCGCCTTTTCGAATCACAAACTGGGTCACTCTGCCGGAGACCGCCATCACTACTACAGTTGAAATGACGGTGATGCAAATAACTGGAATCCACACCGGCTTCAGTACGCCCCAGGATTCCAGAAGCCCTACTGCCGCAGGCACAAACATCAGCGGCATAATCTCTACCATAAACGTTCCGGTCTCTCTGACCGCTTCCAGAGGAATAATCCCACTCAAAAGACATATCAGCATAATTACCAGTCCATAAATGCTGGCAGGTACCGGAAGCGGAAGTAAAAAGTTAAGCATCTCTCCTGCAAAAGAAACTATCATTACAATTAAAACCTGTCGTATATATTTCATTGATTTCCTCGTTTCTATCTAAAATTGCAGCTTGTCCCTCTGCCGCAATTTAATAGTATATCACCTTGCCGAAAAAAAGCAACCGTCTTTCCCTCTTCACATGAAGAAGGGATCTCGACAAGTTTATCAATGGGAAGCTTAACCTAAATTTTGTTTTTATACCAAAAATGTATAAGTCTAACGGCAAATCTTAACCTAAAATGAAAAAGTATTAAAAAAGTGTATAAGAGAAACTTGAAACAGGGTCGAAACATCCTTGAAAACGAAACATTTGCCAAAGGAATTCAAGTGCTTTTATACATTTTTTTAAATTCTTTAAATTCTCGGTTAAGATTTTCATATTCTCTTATACACTTTTTTTTAAAATTTCTATTTTAGGTTAAACGCTTGTTCCTTCTAAATCCTTTTTTTCATATCCATTTGCGCCGGATTATCAATCAATTTTCCATCCCCTGCAAATCTTGAACCGTGGCAAGGGCAATCCCAGGTTTTCTCCGCCGCATTCCATTTCAGCGCACAGCCAAGATGGGTACAGCGAGGTGCAGTTGGCCGCATAAAATTTTTTGTCGTCTCAAAACCGTTTACCAAGAGCTGCGGTCTCAGTATCGTCCGCTGAGGTGAAAACACCCTTCCAATCTCCCGATCCAGTTCTCCGGTCAGGGCCATTGCCGCTGTCATCGCGCCGGTCATCCCCCACTTGTTAAAACCCGTCGCCACCAGCAGCCCGTCCTTTTTTCGACTATAGCTGCCAACGTAAGGAACTTCATCTAACGTCATGCAGTCCTGCGCCGCCCATGCTGCCACTTCCCGGCTGCCCGGATAAAGGCGCTTTGCCTGCTGTCTCAGCTGTTCAAAAGCCGCATGGCTGGTTCCGGTTCTGCCACCTCCTCCGCCTAAAAGTAAATAGTCGTCATAGGTTCTAAAGGATAGATCCAGAGGATTACCCTTTTCACCGCCATTTCCGATATACATGCCGCAGACCTGCTGCATTTCTGCCTTTCCCTCGTCATTCTGTGCTGAAAGCGCTAACACATAGGACCGGCTCTGGTACATCTTCATAAAATACATGCCTCTGCGGTCAATAAACGGAAAGTGGGTTGCGATAATTACCTTATCCGCATGAATCCTTATATCCCGACCCCAGCCATTTATAACAAAAGCCTGCCAGCCAAAACGCTGCTTCTTTACGTCGCTTACAAAACTGTGCTCGTAAATTGCCTGCCCCTTGGCAATCTCTGACGCAAATTTCAGCGGGTGAAACTGGGCCTGCCCCTTCACCTTAACTGCACAGGCTGCCGGCAGCGGTATATCCACATGCTCCGTGTAGGATACTTTTCCGCCAACCTCTGTGATAGCCTCAATCTCAGAAAGCACCGCACCTACATCATTCATCGTGTAAACGTAGTTTGCCTTCTCTTCAAAATCACACGAGATGCGCTCAGCTAAACGCCTGTACATCTCTATCGCTTTCTCATTTGCCGATAGATATGCTGCGGTCTTTTCCCTGCCAAAACGAGCAAGGCGTTTTCTGTAGGAAAGTCCATGAAAGGCGGTAATCTTTGCCGTCGTATTTTTCGTCACACCGCCTGCGATAGTATCCTTCTCCATCACTGCGTAGTTCGCCCCTTGCTCATTTAAAAAATGACCGATTAAGAGACCGCACATACCGCCGCCAACCACCAGCACATCTACTTTCATATCATGCTCTGCTGTGGGAAATTCCGGCATCTTGATATCTTTTGTCCAGATTGATTCCATTGCAATAACCTCCAAATACCCCTATTGTGCCACCAGTGTGCTTTTTTATAACAATATCTAAAAATTAACAGAATCTCAATAAAAAAGCTGTACAACAATCTAACCTCACTTGTTTGAGACTGTTATACAGCTTTTATTTTATTTTAATACGCAGTCCAAAGTGGTCCTTCCTTATCCTAACCGTCTCTGCATCTGTTCTGCATTGTCCGCATAGATAAGTGCCGTATCCTTACTAATCTCACCATTTTTACAAAGAGTCAAGATAGACTGATCCATGGATAACATACCCTCATTTGCCCCTGCGGCAATTGCGTTGTTAATCTGGTGGCTCTTGTTATCTCGAATCAAACTCTTGATTGCATTATTCATATGCATGATTTCAAAAGCCGGCACCAGATTTCCAGAAGTGCCTGGCAGCAGCTGCTGTGATACGACTGTGCGAAGCACCATGCTCAACTGGGTTCTCACCTGTGCCTGCTGCTCACTTGGGAAAGAATCCACAATTCTGTCGATGGTATTTACAGTTCCTTTCGTGTGCAGCGTTGCAATAATCAAATGCCCTGTTTCCGCTGCGGTCATGGCTGTACGAATCGTCTCGTGGTCACGCATTTCTCCCAGCAAAATCACATCCGGTGCCTGGCGCAGGCAAGCACGAAGTCCGGAAAGATAGTCCTCCGTATCAATAGAAATTTCTCTCTGGCTTACAATGCTCCTGTCATTTCTGTGCAGGTACTCGATGGGATTTTCCATGGTAATGATGTGGCATTCTCTGGTGTGATTGATTCGGTCAATGATACATGCCTGAGTCGTAGATTTCCCGCTTCCTGCAGTACCTGTCACCAGAATCAGCCCGTGACTTGCCTCCGACAGTTCCATCACCTGAGCCGGAATCCCCATTTCTTTCCAATCAGGAATCCCAAAAGCAACCACACGCACGACAGCCGCCATCGAGCCGCGCTGCTGATAGGTATTTACACGAAATCGCGCCAGTCCCGGCACAGAGAAGGAAAAGTCATCATCACCGCAACTCAAAAAATGCTCCATGGGTCTTCCCGCTTTTTCGTAAATCTCTGTGACCAGTTTTGCGCTGGTATCCGGAAGAACTCGCTCTTCACCAATAGGTGTCACGCTTTTGTCCAGTTTCACGCAAACTGGACCGCCTGCCACAATAAAAATATCCGAAGCTCCGCATTCGACTGCTTTACCTAAATAATTCATCAAATCTGCCATAATCAAATCCTCCTGGTCACTCGTTTTCTATGCTGTCTTCAGGTTCCGTGCCGTCCCAAACAGGAAGGTTTTCATCAATCTCCTCATCTCTACTGGTTTCCACTCGCCAATGTTCTATCGTATAATCGGCTCCGTTAAACCGAATCGAAACTTTTAGGTTTTGGTTCTCCGAAATCGGACAGGTATAAGTATATCTGTTTCCCCTAATTGTTACATGCTCCGGCACTTTGCCCTGACGAATCTGCGCCAGTATTTCTTCCGCACGAGAATCCGCTTCATAGTAGTCTGACACAGCCTTTGCCGAAGCCTTACTGAGTCTCTCATCTGCCCGCACCGTGGAAAGACTGAGCAGCGAAAACACAGTCAGGCACAATACTGCAAAGATGACCAAAAGGGATGTTCCCCCTACTGCAGGCGGCGAAAATGATTCTTTGCTGATTTTTCTCATTACTCCACCTCCCGATTCTGCCACGATACCGGCATGCTGAACAGAAGCTCTCCCTCAGCATCATATACTGCAATCTCCGCACTCTGCAAATATGCTATGTCCGTATCCTTATAACTGAGCTGCAAGCGGAATGCTGCCTCCATCTCACCCTTACTATCTTCGAACGGTTTCCATTTTTCATTGTAAAATATCTGGCCGCCTTCCTCTCCTAAGTTTGCGCCCATTTCACGAAAATAGGTCTCTCCATCGCCAGCTTTCATGGACTCCGCTGCATTCTGCACTTCCACGACTGCCCGGTCACGGCAAATGCTTTCCTCAGAAATCTCTTTGGAAGTTGTAAAAGCCTGCAAGCACAAAACTGCCGCAAGGGCAAATACCAGCAGCATAATCATCTGCTCTATCATCACTAGAGGTGCTTTGCTTCTCATGACGCTGCCTCCTCTCCGCTTCGCAGAGTCAAAAACATAACAGTCTCAGACTCCTGCGTTCCTTCATTTCCGTAGGAAATTTCCAGTCTGCTACCCTTCATAGAGAGGGAAAACTTGGAAATCGGCATAATTTTCTCTCCATCTTCTGGCGCCAGCTGTGCTCCTTCGGCACAAAAAAGTTCCATCAGATAGCCGTCATAACTATAAATTAAAGTTACATAAGTATTTCCTTCGATTTCTTTCGCAAGGGAAAGCGCATTTCCATCCCCAAAATCGGTTACAGAAACACTGTTCATATCATCATTTTGACGCACCTGAGTCGCAATGTACTGTCCGCAAACTCGGCTGTCATACGCAATCCTGTCCTTGGTTGTCAAACCGTTGTATGCATCAGCGCCTGCAAGCAAAACAATCAGCAGGCATACTGCAAATACACCAAACAGCAATAAGGCGATTAGACCTTCTAAATGATTCTTCTGTATCTTCATTGATCATTCTCCAGTACTGTAATATCCGGCATCAGGTTATCGGCAATCACCATATAGTGCACCGTGTAACGCTCCTCGTCAATTTGAACGCCATAATGTTCCTTCAGGTATTCAAGACTTGGAGGGTATGCTCCTTCAGCAGCATAGCACGCCACACAGTTTCGTCTGATGGCCTCTTGCAGCTGCTCCAAACTTTCTTGATTTCTACCGCTATCCAGGCTATTAAACGCTGTCGCAAAGCACAAAAGCACGCAAACTGCAACGGCCGGAAGCAGCAGTCCCTTTATCAGTCCACTCCATTTGGAAAATTTTCTTTTCATCTTTTGCACCGCCTATTAACCAATTGCTGACATAATATGCATAAGCGGAAGCATTACAGAAAGGAGAATCAGCCCTACCAGAAGTGCACAAACCAGCACCAGTGCAGGTTCTACCTTGCCGACCATCGCTTCAATCGCAAACTCGCTCTCTTCAGATAAATCTGCAGCAATTTTTTCTACGGTTGCGTCCATGGTGCCGCTTTTCTGACCCAGTTCCATCAGTCTGCAGGAAGCCGCCGGAAGCATTCCGCTTTCCTGCATGGCAGCATTCAGGCTCTTTCCCTCATCGATTAGATTTCTGCAAGTTTCGCAGCGCATTTTCGCCCCTGGAACGTCACAAAGCAGTTCCGCAGAAAGTTCCAGCGCTTCCTCTGTCTGAAGTCCGCTGGATACACCCATAGCAAATGCCTGAATCAGCCTGGAAGTATTTAACTGACGAAAGATGCCCTTATCGCCGCGGCTGTTTCTCCATGCGCCGAGAAGCTTCTCACGAAAGCTTCTAATCGCTGCAAAAGCCACCAGGAAAATCATCACAGCGGCTAAAAGAATCCATAAAACCGGCATTGCCTTATCAAGCCAGCGTCCCAGCATCAAAAGTCCGCCGCCAACACCGGTGAGTTGTCCGCCTAAAGACGCATATACATCATCAAAAATTGGGAGCACCTTTACCAATAAAATGCCTATTACAATCAGCATTAAAACCAGCATAACTGCAGGATAAAGAAGCGCGCTCTTAATACGCTTATTCAGTCTGACGCGGCGCTCATAATATGTAGCCAAGGCCGTCAGCGCTTCCTCTGTACGACCTGCATGCTCGCCCACATCAATCAGCCCGCATACATATGCCGGAAACCTGCCGCTTTCACGAAAACACTCTGAAAGAGATACTCCATCATCTGCCTTTTGCGCCATACCCTCCAAAATTTCTTTGTAGTCTGCTTCTTCTGACAGCAGCGCCAACGCATCCCCCACAGGAATTCCTGCATGAAACAGCAAAGAAAGTTCAAGGCATAAAGCTGCTATCATCTCATTTGAAAGTATTTGATTCATAATTATTCCGTCCTCGTCTTTCATTCTAAAAAGTTTTAAATGCGCAACAAATCGTTAGGTTGCTTTAACAGCTCCCTAACGATTTATTTCGCAGTTTTTTAATAGAAAAGTTTTGGTGCATAGTTGCTTCCGTCACCGACGTATTTCTTGATAGATTTACTATTCTTAGCAGAGGAAACGAATGTCGGATCCATACGCTGCCATTTAACACCGTCGAAGTAGATAGCACCATCAACCCAGCCTGTATCTTCACTCCATACACTAATCCAGGCATGATATGCACTGCCTGCATATCCTACAACCAGTTTGCACGGAACGCCCTGGCTTCTCAGCATACCAGTCATCAACGCTGCATAGTCGAAACAGATTCCCTTTTTCTTTTTCAGAACTTTATCTAAATCAGGAAGATAACCGGACTGCACAGTCTTTGCAAGCTTGGTATCATAGGATAAATTCTTTATGACATATTTATAAACTTTTTCCACTTTCTTCAGTGGATCTTTGGTTTTGCCTACGACGCTCTTCGCCTTCTTGACTGTATTAGGCGCATCCTCATAGTTTACATACTGATTCGGACGAATGAACGGTGCAAATTCATCATCAAGAGTTGCCTTGAAGCTTACAGAAAGCACTGTGGAGTACTTATTGTCCGTTACATTCTCGAATACCGTAACCTTGTAACTTCCGTTGCCATCTGACAGCGGAAATGTAGTCCACTCGTCTACGTTAATGTTATACGTATAAGTTGTAGTCGGACCTGCAACCTGTGTCTTAAGGCGTTTTTTGGTGGAACCGATAAACTTGACCATAACATACCCGTCTTCAACATTAGAATAGTCAATGATTGCACGGTCATCCTGCTTCACGCTGGTTCCAGACGGTTCCGGAGTTAATATATTAGGGATGGAAGGCGCTTTCGCTAAGATTGCCGGTTCATCCGGAATCTCTACATCTTCCGCATCAACAAGTGCAACCTGCTCGATATAAGGAATGTCATCCATAGCTACACTGTCCTCAGAATCCTGCCCGCAAGCCGTGAGTGATGTCAGAACCAATATCAGCGCCAAAAGCAAGGATAGGGTTTTCTTTATATACACAAAATCACCTCCATTAAAATTTGTATCTTTTCTTCTACGGTTAGAAGTATACCACAGAATTTGCGGAATGAAAACCCCTTTTTTGAAAAAAAATATAATCTTTCCGAACTTTCTTTTTAAGCAAACACCATACTCCGATTAAACCTTTATTTTTAGCCATTTATTCTCAATTCAAGTTCGGATATCAATTCGTTTTTTTGGTAAAAAATCCGAAATATCATGTTCAAAAATGGAAATTTTATACCGTTTTCCATTAAATTCCTCTGGTTAGATTCCGCAGCAATGCCTTTCATATTCGTGCAAAATCTAACCGATTTGTATGAAATTATCCCATACCATTTTATGTCATACTATCTTTATGCGTGTAAACAAAAAAACAATTCAGCCAGCAAATTCACAGACTGAATTGACATTTTTAGCCTTTCTATTCTACTAAAAAAACTTGCTTAAAATCCGATTAATTTCCGCAAGGAGCAGCTCCATCGGATGGCTTTGACTGCGAGCACAGACCTTCGCAGCTTCACCACAAAGAAGACACCGCCTGCCTGGCATTCCAAGGTTTGACCGTGAAATACTCCCTTTTTCAGATAAAACATCCATATCAAAAATTCTTCCCAAAGGCGTCGTATCTTCGATTTCCACAGTCACCCTTTTCACCTCTTCAGGCTGCATACCTGTTATCATTAGATAGCCTTCTGCGCCGGTCGAAAGAAATTTTTCTTCTCTATATAAAATCTGTTCTGCCGAAATTTTTTCCGCAAGAAGTTCCATTCCCACCTTCAAAGCTTCCCTATAAGCAGGCTTATCTTTTACAGGCCCCGGAATGTTCAAAGTCACCGAAACCAAAACGCCATCATGCTGGTCAAGCAGCATTCTTTGCTTCTGCGCCCGCTTTTCTCGGGAGTCTAAAAGTTCCTGCAAAGTAATCGGATGTTCTGTCATGTCCGTCCTTCTTTCTGCTATTACTGTATTTCCTATGATAAATCAAATACCCCAGTAATTCAACATTTCTTTTTATTGAAAAGTCATTTTGGAGGCTCTCATGCTTTTTCGAAAAATAGAAACACTTTTATTATATCATGTTTTTTCAGCACAACCCAAATAATACTGACACTTTAATTCCATAAGAAAACCCGGTCTGCTTCTCGCAAACCGGGTTTTATCTCAACAAACTATATTATAGCAGCACTGTGGTCAGTACTGGAAATGCAGCAATCAAAATCACCGCCGCAATTACCGTCAAAATATACGGAACCAGCCCTTTTACCACGTCTACATAACTTTCTCCCGTCGTCGAGCAAACAGTAAACAAGTTGACCCCAAAAGGAGGCGTAATATAACCAACTACCAGCGCAATTACAAAGACCAATCCCAAATGGAGCGGATCAAATCCGAGAGCAAGTCCTGTCGGCACGATAATCGGTGCCAAAATAACAACAGAAGCGCTGGTTTCCATCAAAGTACCGATGATAAAAAGCAGAATTAGAAGCACTGCCATGTATAGTACTTTGGTATGTAGCAACGGCACCAAAAATGTCGTAATAGTTGCCGGAATTTTTCCTGCTGCAAGAAGCCAGCCAAATACGTTAGCTGAGCCTACGATCAGTAGTCCCATCGCCGAAACTGTAGCGGATTTTTTCAAAATCTCAAAGAGCTTTTTAAAGGTCATGCTTTTATAACAAATTGAAATCAAAAGACTGTACGCACATGCAATCGCCGCCGCTTCCGTTGCAGTAAAAATGCCTTTATAAATACCGCCAAGTACCAGCACAGGCATAAACAAAGTTCCTGCAGCCTTCCATGTATAGCCAAGCACTTCCCTTGCCGTATACTTTTTATCGCTGACCTCTATTCCCCATCTTCTCGCCATTAAATTGTTTGCTGCAATCAGTGCAACAGCCATGAGTACGCCTGGAACAATTGCTCCTGTAAACATATCCGGCACACTGACTCCCATGGTTGTCCCGTAAATAATCATCACAATGCTCGGCGGAATAACCGGTCCTAAAGCCCCTCCGGCAGCAACCAGCGCCGCAGAAGAATTTTTCGGATATCCTGCGTCAATTAGCGCCGGATACATAATCGCTCCGATAGCCGCAACAGTTGCAGGTCCGGAACCTGTTAGTGCCGCAAAAATCGCACACGCTACAATTGTAACGGTACCTACACCGCCTCTGGTACGTCCGCATACACAGGATGCCCAGTCTACAAGGCGCTGCGACATACTGCTGCCCTCCATAATATATCCTGCCAAAATGAACAATGGACAGGCAAGAATCGGAAAACTGTCAAGACCTCCAAACATTCTCTGTACCATAATGATTAAATCAGCAAAGTCGGTACTCACCAGTGTAATTCCACTGCAAAGCACAAGGGCATAGGCAATCGGCATACCGATTAACATCAAAACTAATAGAGAAATAATTAAAATTGCGCCCATATTTATGCACCCGCCTTTCCGCAAAGCTTTGCGATGCCAGTGGCTGCCCCATCAACACAGTGAAGCAGTGTCAAAATGCTTCCTACCGGAATCGCCCCATAAACCAGACTCATAGGAAGATGTACCGCCGTACTGGTTAATCCTGAGGCAGATGCCGCATAAGTAATGCCATACTTTGTCAAAATAGCTGCAGTCACTCCTGTTAATATGAAAATAATTGTCTCCTGCAGCGCAATCTGCTTTTCACTTTTCAGCCTCTTTTTTAGAAGGTCAATAGCCGCTCCACTGCCCTCTTTTACTGTCACAGCCGTGGCAAGAAGAATCATCCACACAAATACATATCGCATGGTTTCCTCACTCCATGTGAGGGAATTATTTAAGAATCGGCGGAATATCACCTGCAGGGTGCAAACGATGGCAAGATATGCCATCATTACTGCACAAACTGCTTTGCACGCCTCATTTACTACGTTACTGATTTTATTTAATCCCTTTAACATAGTCTCCGTCCTTTCCGGCAGCGCCTACTTTCTCAGTGAATCGACATAGTCCATAGCCTTGTCATAGAGCTCAGCGCCAATTTTATCGCGATAGCTGTCCAAAATCGGCTGCACTGCTTTACGCATTTCCTCTGTATTTACATCACGGTTTACTACTGCGCCAGCTTTTTCAATTTCAGCAAGCTGAGATTCCACAGATTCCATCTGTGCTTTTCTTGAAGCCTCATTAGCCGCTTTTGCTGCTTCAGAAAAAATTTCTTGCTCTTCAGCAGACAATTTATTCCACAAGTCATCACTGGTACACATATACCATGCTGCAAACATGTGATTGGTCATATCGATGTACTTCGCTGCGGTATAAAGCTGCATGGAATAGATGGAAGAAACCGGAAACTCACAGCCGTCTATGGTACCCTGTTGCAAACCTGTAAACACCTCAGCCCCACCCATCGGTGTTGCATTGGCACCAAGGGCATTAAAAGTATCTGTAAACAAATCCATCGGCGGAACTCTCCACTTCATTCCCTTGAAATCAGCCATTGCCTTAATCGTCTTCTTCGTGTTCAGAGACTGGCGGAATCCTCCGTCCAATATACTCATCACCTTCATTCCTTTGCTCTCCAGACCCTGATTCATTTCTGCTGCAATATCACTGTCAATGAAAGCATTTGCCTGTTCATCATCGTCAAAGAGGAACGGCAGTGCATACAGCTGGTGGGCAGGATTGTACCCACTGATTGCCGCGTTTGAAGTAATTCCCATATCTAAAGTGCCCAGGGTCAGTCCTTCTGCAATTTCCACATCATCACCCAAAACACTGTCACCTTGAATATCAAATGTGATTCTTCCTTCTGTCTTTTCTGTCACTAAATCCGCAAATGTTTTGCAGTATATGTAGACAGGATCTTTTTCGTTATTCGGATGCGGAGTTGCAATAGTAATTTCCATCGCTTTTGCTTCACCATCTGAGCCAGCCGGTTCATCAGAACCGCCGCTGCACGCAAAAAGTCCTAAAATCAAAGTAAGGGTCAATATTGCCGCTAATATTTTCTTCATGATTCTTTCCTCTTTTTATCTTTCTCCAAACATGGTTTCCACTGTGTCCAGTAGAACTTTCATAAAATGCTTTGCAAGAAATTCCTGCGCCTCTTTTGTCAAATGCAATCCGTTTTCTGGAATATTCACATCGCCCTCAAAAGCTTTTAAATTCTCCGTTTGGTCGTTCAATACACAGTTTTTCACTTCTGCAATTTCTCTGATAACGCCGTTAAAAACATCCCAGTCATCAATTCTGTAGGTCCATCTTTTATCACGCACTCCTCTTTCCTGCGCAGGAATGTTACACGGAGTTAGGGTGTGGAGAATCACCTGACTGTCGTATTGTTTCACCATATCGATAATGTAATTCATATCTCTTGCAAATTCTCTCGGACTCACATTATTCTTTGTATAGACGTCCCGGTTTCTTCGCATATCGTTAATGCCCATATAAATCGAGCACAAATCCGGCTTATACCTCAGCACCCGGTTATAAAGGTGTGCCATGGTTTGCGGCACAGTCTCGGCAGTTACTGCTGCGTCGATAACTTCAATTTGCGGATAATACCGGCGCAGTAAATCTGTCACTACATTGACATAGCTCAAATATTCCGATGAAAAGGAGCAGCCGATAATCGCAAAGCGAAAATTTTTTTCAGTCAGAACCTTCTCCATTCTCTCTCCATATTCTGACCTTACAGTTTCCGCCATTTCATCTACCTGGAATTTAAGCGCGCTGATAATATCCTCAATTTCTTTTTCGGTATAATCAAAGCCCTTGGCCAGAAGTGGAATATTATCTTCCATCCACATAACCCCCTGGTCGTAGCTTTTAAATCGGATATTGGTATATGCGTCATAATAGTCGCTGACATTTCCAATCTGTTTCACACTTTCACCTCCTTCAAAGCTGTGCCAGCAGCACCTTTATAAAGCCTCTTGCAATGGCAAATTGCGCTTTTTCTGTCAGTAAAACTCCATTCCCATCTAAAACTACAGGTTTTTCTATCTCACGCAAAACAGCTGCAATATCATTGAGTGCACACTGATTTTTTTCTGCAATCTGATAAATCAGTCTGTTCCTAATCTCAATTTCGTCATTACTGATTGTCCAGTTCATATGCGCATATGCATGTTCCGCCGCTTTTTGCTCCACTGGAGGCAAAGTGTTTAAAATCACCTTGCTCCCAGTGTGAAGCATAACCTTAGTGAGGTAGTCCACGTTATCTCTAAACTCTTCTCTGGAGGAAATCGTCTTCACGAAAGCATCTTTACCGCAAAAGGCGTCATTGGTTCCAATCAAAATAGAAGTAACCGTAGGTTCCTGAGACACTGCAAGACCGTAAATGTATTGCAGCGACTGATTAGAGGTATCCCCCGTATTTCCTGCAATAGAAAGCTTTATTTCCGGAAACTCTGCGAAAAGCCGCTTCAGAATATTATAGTAGCTCAAACATTCGCTAGTCATCTGATCTCCAATAAAAACAAAGCTGGCTGGACGATTTTTAAGTTTTTCATAAAGCTTCTCGCCAAACTCCTCTTTCAACAACTCGACTTCGTCTTGTAATATCCGATCCATTTCCGAAAAAATCCTTTCCACTTCTTCCAAAGAATACCCATAGATTTCTGCAATCTTTTCGGCGTCATTGTCCAGCGGCACGCAGTGCCTGTATAGCTTCATTCTCGTATTGGTATAGCTGTTAAAAAAGCTCCCCGTATATCTGGCATCTTCTTTTGCCATATTCTTGGACCTCCTTTTTCTTTGAAATTTTAGTCAAGGGGTGGCATTTCCGGTATCCATTTTTCCTGCAGCAGTACATCCGGATCTCCGTACTTTGCTGCCTCTTTAATTACCTCCGGATCGTCCAAAATCATTAAGCGTCCGTCTTTAATTAAAACTTCCCCATTTACAGTCAGTGTTGGGAAGAACACTTCCATATCTCTGTGTCTATACCACTCATCTTTACCGCCGCCGATTCCAAAGTGCAGTACGCCGGAACGTCTGGTACCGCCAACCCATGCCTGGAAAGTTTCAGAACCCTGATATCGATATTTATAACCCAATCTGAACGCACGAGGATGTACACCGTACATAATTTCTTCTATCCAGTTAATTCCAGGTCCCGGAGATACCCCAAAGGTCGTGCATCTGCCCTCTGCACTGGCATTTTTTCCTTTCTCAAAATCTCTCATCCATTCTTTTGCGACTGCGCCGCCGCCCTCCATTGCTACAATGCGTCCGCCTTTCACGAAGGCTTTCATTTCAGGCACATAACCGGTATGAATAGATGTCGCTACGATTACACCTTC
This sequence comes from Anaerotruncus sp. 80, assembly GCF_009936115.1. Lineage (NCBI taxonomy): Bacteria > Bacillati > Bacillota > Clostridia > Eubacteriales > Oscillospiraceae > Anaerotruncus > Anaerotruncus sp. 80. The sequence continues at coordinate 71,092 of NZ_QWES01000010.1, read as the reverse complement.
TGCATTGGCGCCATTAGGCTTTGGTTCGTAAGGAATCATGCCTACCTGCTCCGTTCCAAAGGTATTAATCGGATCCTTTCCGTTTTCGTTCTTGATTTCTCCCTTTGTACACATTTTAAAACCTTTTATGGTAATATCTGTTCCCTGCAAATCAGTAATGTGCATAACTGCATGATCCGGGTCACCGCCGATGGCATTTAAAAGATGCTCATGAGCCTTGAAATTCAAATATTTAAGCAAATCGTTCGGATAGGTTGCCCAATCGCTTGTCAGCGCTTCTTTATTAGAAATAGCCACGCTGAGCATTCTCGTATGATATTTGCACCAAAAATCTGTCGGATGCAGTCCGTATTTACTGAATCCTGTGCCGTAAATTCCGTGCATATCGGCATATCCACTTAGATTAATACACAAATCAGCAGCTTTCATTGCCTCTATCAGCACCTCCGGATACGGACCGCAAAGGGTATTGTTGGTGATTTCACTGGAGCAGCAGCCGACTCCTGCCGCCGGAATCGTAATTGCTGTTACATACCCTCCCTCCGATTCGTAAGCAATTCTATATGCATCTACGATTAAAGAATCCGTTGTGGTATCTGCAATCAGCAGCACAGATTCGCCTTCGGTAATAGGGCACGCATTTCTTGCACAGTTCAGCGTGCCTTTCATCATGTCTGAAAGTCTAATTGTCATAATGATCTCCTTCTTCGCTTCTCAGTTTATGTGTTACAATTTTCAAAGAATTTGTAATACAAAGTATATACCACTTCCGAATTCTTGTCAATACATTTTTAATCATTTTTTAATACATTTATAATACACTTCAAAAGAATTGTCTCTTGCATTTTTCTCTTATTTGTATTATAATCGACTATAATAGGACATACTCAGGAGGAAAATTTATGGCTAAAGGGCGTACTACTTTACCCCTATATCTGCAAATCGCAGCTAGGATTAAGAAACATATCGAAGATGAAGAGCTCATGGCAGGTGACCGTCTGCCCTTTGAGAGTTGGTTTATAGAACATTTTAACGTTAGTCGTGTCACAGTCAGAAAGGCTATCGACCATCTCATAGCAGAAGGCGTCATAGAACGTCGTCCTTATCAGGGACTTTATGTATCTCAAAAGGAAATGCAAATGCATTCCGATTCTCCAATTTATTCTTTCGGACTTTCCGACGATGACCCTAATATTACGTCAAAAATCATCTCTTTTGATACACTATCTGCTTCTGATAAGCTGCAACAGATTTTCCAGTACGAACAGGAAGAAAAAACATACTATATCAATATTTTACGATACTATAACGGCAAGCCGTTTACAATTCAGTCTGTTTATCTGAACAAAGAGCTGCTTACGGATCTTGACATTTTTGCTTTAAAAGACAGGCCTCTTTACGAAATCATAGAAAAAGACTACGGACTTAACATCAGCCATCTCAATGTAACCATGTCTATCTCTGTACCTACAGAAGAACAAGCCGAATGGCTCTGCGTATCTCCCCTTGATAATCTTTTGGAGGCGACCGATTCACTGTGTCTTTCCGACAATAGGGTTGTCCGCTATGCGATTTCCCTCTATACCAACGCGATTGACTATAACTATACGGTTTATAAATAAATTTCATTTCACGAAAAAAGCACCTATTGACTACGATAGGTGCTTTCTTATGCTGTGTTTTCATTCCCATAACATTCGGATTTTTTAAGGGAATTAGATGTTTTAAAGGTAAACTGCGAAGGGCCCTCGCTTTAAACTCCTTTATATCAATTTGTTAATCCAATTTGAAATAAGCCAGCCTGTCATTTGCTTTTATCTCAATTTATGTTACACCGTTACTCTTCTGATATAGCAACAGTTTCCAGTAGATCCTCCACTCTGCAGCCCAACGCATTAGCAAGGGAGGCAACCGCCCGTACAGACGCTTTCCCAATCTCCTTCGTGCCAAGTTCATACTGTTGCAGTGTGCGCAGATTAACATCTGACTTTTCGGCAAGTTCTCTTTGTGAGTACCCGCATGTTTTCCTCTGAGCCTGTAGCTTTGTTGTTTGCTTTTTTCGCCGTAATATAGCGTTTACGGTATATAAAAACTTTTCTTCTGCCGCTTCATGGTGCGTGGAGTACATCTTCAGCACCTCAATCATTGAGATATTTGCGTGTATGTCTTTAAACGACTGATCCGTGTACCACTGGTAAAAAGCAAGTATCCAACCACTCCAGTATTCAGCCGATGCGGCGTATTCAATTTGCGCCTCCGGGAAGTTTATAGCAATCCCAGATTTTAAACAGACCTCCATAACAAGTTCGGTTCCTGAAAATCCTGATATAACCTTTGGATTACCTTTGCCAAACTTATCTGCATAACCGCTGGCAATGAACAGTTCCATAAAAGCATCAGCTTTCATTTTGCAGGCGTTTACGGCATAGTCAAAGGCTTCGCCTAAATTGATCATAGCGTCATGCAAATACTGTTCAGTGTAAGCGTGGATCATTTGGCTTTATCTCCTTTCGTATAATATCTCGCATGAAAATCCCATCCAAATCCTCATTTTCCAATTCTTTGTTGTAGGCGTCTCTCGCCTTATTATCTCTCACTTTACGCCTTGCATAATAAAGAGTATTATCCGCAATCTCATAATTAAGAAAACGGATGCTTTCAAATGCTTTTTGAGATTTTAAAACAAACTGCTCACCGAGCTTTCCGAGCTTCATGGCATAACCTAACTGCTTCAGCGATATCTCATTGCTCACAAAAGAGCGGGCAAACGAAAAGTAAGAGTCATCTGCACGATATCCTATAATGACATCATAGGATTGGAACTCCGGAAGAAAATTTTGAATCAAATAGTCTTTTTCTCGTCTTGCAAGAGGGGTTGATAGTCTTGCTTTCCGATGAAGCATCAAAATGGCAAGCCAGTTTAGTATTGTGAAATCATTCGAAGAAAGGTTCAGAATCGCTAAATCAGAGAGATCGATTTCATACCGATTAGCAAAGCCGTCTACATTCTCGCTACAAGCCCATTCTTTAGCAAGCTCAATATGCTCTGTGCAGTAGAAGCCTTTCCCATAATCCTTTACAATTTCGACCTTTCGGCTTCGAATCCCTGACTCTGATTTCCACGAAAAAAGCGCGCCTGCGGCGCGCTTTTATAACACTTGGCGGAGAGTCAGGGATTCGAACCCTGGGTCCGGTTAAGGACACAGCATTTCGAGTGCTGCACGATCGACCACTCTGACAACTCTCCAAAACAGCTTATTTATTCTATCATAAATCCATTTAAGTTTCAACTAAATTCTACGATGCAAACACGGCAAACGCACAAAAACGTTCTATGCCAGCTAACATTGACAAATTTCTTTCACCCCGTGTATTTTTGTCAATAAACCATCAGTGCAGCAGGTCAAAAGCGCTCTTAAATCCCTTCAACTTTGTCAGAATTGACAAAAAATCAAGAGTTTGTCAATCTTGTCAATATTAGAGCGTAAAATATGAACAAATCGGTATTTTAACGCGCATTTATTGACAAAAATACAAAATATCCAAGAATTTGTCAATGTTCAATTTCTGAAAGCTTTTTCGTGCGTTTGTCGTGACGATGCAAAAACCATTGCAGCCTTCGGCACAATGAACCGCAGTCCATTAGGCACGATAGAAAATTCCACTTCTCCCGCAACCTGAATCTCTCCATCTGCACAAAGAATAAAATTTTGCGCCATAGGCGAAATCTTTAAGGCAGTACACTGTTTCACCGTTATAACCTCTTCAATCCCTGGAATTTCTAAATGATTACCCTTCATATAGCTAGGAAACAGTTTGAGAAATTTCAGTCGAGATACATCGTGAATGATATTCAAATCAAAGACGCCGTCTGTCAACGCTGACTGCGGCGATGTTTTCAATCCGCCACCGCAAAAACTTCCGTTGGCAATTGCGCAAAGCAACACTTCACCATCGATATGCACGGCATCGCGTTCAGTTAGATGCAGACAAATCCCCTTCTTTTTGATGAACATGCCAAGCACCGCTAACAGATACGCCATACTGCCGGAAATCATGGGTTTCTTCTTCAGCCGTCCAGCCAGTTCTGCCACGTTGCAGTCAAAACCGATATTAAACATGTTAGCGCAGTACCGCGTTTGCGCTTTTCCGGCAATCACGCCGCTATATCGCATCAAATCCACCTGTGTATCCGCCCCCTCAAACTGTGCCTTGAGGTCGAGAAAACTTCCCGCTTCAGGAAAATTCCGCACAAAATCATTGCCTGTTCCGATAGGCACACAACCTACTGCAATATTGTCAAATCCAAAACTGCCGTTGATCACCTCATTCAAAGTGCCGTCTCCGCCACAAGCGTAAAATCTAGCTTCTTTCCCCTGCAATTCCTGCGAAATTCGGCGAGCAGCAGTCTCACCGTCACCCTCTGCCTTTGTAATATATATCTCATACTGCATAGACAAAGCCTCGGCTGAGGCTTTAATATCCGCAATAAATCGTTCAATCCCTTTCCCCTGACCCGCAACCGGGTTCACAAAGAAATAGCTGATCATTATATGCTCCTTTTATCATAAGTAGTTTTATTTTACGCTAATCTCCTTTTAATTACAAGGGGTTTCGGCTATAATATATCGAAGAAACAAAAAAACAAGGAGGTATCCCGATGGATCCAAGAGACAAAAAATTGGCAGATTTGCTGATCAATTATTCCTGCGATATAAAACCGGACGAAAATATTTTAATCGACTATGAAGGCGCTGCTTGCAAGCCTTTGATCAAGGAGCTGATTCGCAGCACCTACAAAGCCGGCGGCAGACCCTTTATCGCAATTATCGATAGCGAAATCAACCGTGAACTTCTGTTGGAATGCAGCGAAGAACAGGTCAAATTTAAAAACGACTATCTGCTTCACCAGATGAAAGGCATGGACGCTTTTATCGCGGTGCGCGGCGGTGATAACGCCTCCGAAATGGCGGATGTACCTTCCGAAAAACTGAATCTGCACAGCAAACTTATGCAGCCTTTGCAGGACTACCGAGTCAACAAAACTAAATGGTGTATTCTCAGATATCCAAACGCCGCGATGGCACAGCTTGCGGGCACCAGCCAGGAAGCTTTTTCGGAGTTTTTCTACAATGTCTGCACGCTGGACTACGCAAAGATGAGCAAAGCCATGGATCCACTGGTAAACCTTCTAAACAAAACCGACAAAGTCCACATCAAAGGACCTGATACAGATTTGGAATTTTCTATCAAGGGAATCGGCGCTGTCAAGTGCGACGGCAAAGCCAATATTCCTGACGGTGAAGTCTATACCGCTCCTGTCAAGGACTCCATGAACGGCTATATCACTTACAATACCGTCAGTCAGGAGCAGGGCTTTACCTTCGAAAATATTCATTTCGACATCGAAAAAGGTCGCATCGTCAATGCGTCCGCCAACAACACCGAGCGAATCAACAAGCTACTCGACACCGACGAAGGCGCAAGATATTTCGGAGAATTTGCCTTCGGTGTCAATCCTTACGTCCTGCATCCAATGAAGGATACCCTTTTCGATGAAAAAATCGCCGGCAGCTTCCACCTGACGCCGGGCATGTGCTACGAAGATGCGCCAAACGGCAATGAATCCTCCGTTCACTGGGATTTAGTCATGATTCAGCGTCCGGAATATGGCGGCGGCGAAATCTGGCTGGACGACGTCCTCGTGCGCAAAGACGGGCTCTTTGTTCTGCCGGAACTGAAAGGTCTCAACCCTGAAAACCTGAAATAGCCAAAGTTTTAAAAGCCGCAGGGCGTCTGCAAAGGCAAACCATTGCCGAAAAACAGACGCCCCGTATTTTATCATTTTACTGCCAGCAGCTTCTCGCGGATTATTTTTTTCTGACTGTCGCTGAGCGGTATATTCGTATTTATCCAAATCGCTCTGTCACCATATTGAAGAATCCACTTATTCTCTTTGCTGCCGCCTTCACCAACGGAAATATAAGTCTTTCCCCCATGAAATCTCTCATCTTCTATCTCGGAAAATTCCATGAATTCCTTCCGCGATTCTATCATCCACTGCACAAGCTTCCTGGCATTTCCAACATAGACTCTATATGAAAGAAAGTAATTTTCTTCATTGTTCGAAAAATCGTCGCATTCCATATACCGAATAAATGGCGTTCCACCTCTGTCGCAGTACCGGTCCGCATAGGCTGCCGTTTCGATGCCCAAATCTTCCATCGTAAGCGGCAATTCATCCAGGGAAACCATTTGGTAACTACCGTCAACCTGCACATATTCGCCACTCTCTGCGGTTTCTATAATTACACCAGTCACTGCCGAAGTCAGCACCGCCAATCCAATTCCAATCAATAAATAAGTTCCGTAATTCCCCTTCCTCGCTTTGCCAAATCTAGCGCTAAAAAAAGGAAACAGTATGATAAATAGCAGAATCACCGCAAACAGCGCCAACGTTGTTATCATCTCCGTTCGCTTTCCGCTGAAATAGGCGTCCAAAAGCTGTGCGCCCCAAATGCCGCCGAAAATATACAGCAGTATAACCTTATCCAAGATTCGATTCAGCCGTTTCTTCCTATAATCCGGAGACTGACCGTCCGCGACAGCTTTTTTAGCCTTTAAATACCAATGCAGATAACTGCCTGCCAACAACACAAGCACCAGCATAAGAAACGGCATACCGAATACAGCAAGAATTTCTCTGCTGCTCATTAAAGTACCATAATCAAAGTTCAATCTGAAATGCTTCATCCAAAGGCAAGAAAAAAATAAAGCGATAACCGGAAGCCAGAGATTCATCTTCTTTGCTTTGCGGTGAACTGCCGCAAGCTTCAATGCCGGATCTGTATGAATAGGCGTTGCATCTAAATCATCAGTTTCAAAAATCTGAATCTTCCCATCGCTGAACATATGCCGCCAGCCAGCTGATTCACAGTACTCGATAAATCTTGCGTTGTCGTAGTCATTGTCATCGGAATAAACCAGTTCTACACTGACTCTGACTTTCCGCAGCGCACTCCTGCGAAAGCCCAAACTTACGCCCGTCTTGCTAGTCAGCTGCCAGCCCTCAGCCGCTTTTTTCTCAAGAAATTCTGCCAGTGCGTCCAGTTCATTATATTCACAGGCAAAACGTACTGTCATGGTGTTCATGTCTTTCAGTTTCATCTTCTCACCTCTCCTCCTCGTAATACTTTTCAAAATCCGAAACCAGCAGCTGATGCCGCTGATGCTCCTGCAAGAGCCGCTTCTTTCCTTCCTCTGTCATACGATAGCTTCGCTTTCCCCCTGCCACTTTGCCTGTGGTCTCTTCAATCAGACCTTCTTTTTGAAAATCACCAAGAAGCGCGTACAATGTGCCCGGTCCCAGGCGAACGCGTCCGTCAGTCATCACTCTGACAGCCTCCATTACGTCAACGCCGCAAAGTTCCTGCTGGAGCGCAAGGAGTACATAATACATCTGTTCCGTTAAGGTTTTAAATTTTTCCCGCGGCATGATTTCATAATTCCTTTCTCAGTCCCATCTCATCATATCGAATATCGTATCGATATTCGATATGATTGTAGCTACAGTATACACCAGCGATGAAAGTATGTCAACTGATATTGGCACCGTATCCTTAACCTAAAATAGAATTTCTTTTAAAAAATGTATAAGAAGATTCCATGCCGCATCTGTCAACTCGGTTTTCATCGCACTTTAGCAATAGTTTAGCTGCGGTTTCAACCAAATTCATTCTCAAAACTTGCATCTGGCGCAAGTTTCAAAGAAATTTTCCTAATGTCTTACATTCTACGCAAGGCAGCTCCCTTAGACGAGTTATCTTCTTATACATTTTTTTAGAAAAATCAAGGTTTAAGTTAAAAAAGCAGTGCATCAGCGAAGATAGGAAAAACATAGAAAGAAACCTCAAAAAAGCCCATACGCCCCAAGGATTCCCCCGGAGCGCATGAACCAGTTATTTTACAGGACAACAATCCTATAACGCATATAAATTTTTAAACTTCTTTTCCAGATAATCTACATAATAAGCCGGATTAAATGGCTTTCCGCAGGTCATCTGAATCAGTTCATCCGCTGTGTACAGCATGCCGTGACGGTAGATTTTCTCTGTCAACCACTGACATACCGGCGCAAAGTCTCCTTTTTTGCAACAAGCATCCACATCGACAGCCTCACGCAGCACCGCGTAAATCTGTGCGGAATAGGCTGTTCCCAAAGCGTAGCTCGGGAAGTATCCAAAGGCGCCGCCTGCCCAGTGGGCGTCCTGCAACACGCCGCGAGTATCATCCGGCACATCGATGCCAAGGTATTCCTTATATAAACGATTCCATTCTGCAGGCAGTTCGCTGACGGAAAGCGTGCCGTCGAACATCCGCTTTTCAATTTCATAACGCACCATAACGTGGAGCGCATAGGTCAGTTCATCTGCGTCAGTACGAATCAAAGATGGTTTTGCCACATTGACAACCCGATAAAACGCTTCAGCTGTCACATCCTTCATCTGCGCAGGAAACAATTCCTTCACCTTTGGAAAAATCAACTGACAAAACGGCAAACTGCGCCCGATGTAGTTTTCCCAAAGGCGGGACTGCGACTCATGGATTGCCGTGGTAGCTCCTGCTCCCAGTACTGAAAACTGCAGTGCATCGTCTATCGACAATTCATACATACCATGACCGCTTTCATGAATGACGCTGTACAAATTACTAGTCAAATCCTCTTCCAGATATTTGGTCGTAATACGCACATCATTCTTAGAAAACTCAATCGTAAAAGGATGTTCAGTCTCCCGCAGGATGCAGCGTTCTTTGTCAATTCCCATCACATCCATCACATATTCTGACAGTTCCTTCTGTGCTTCTAGATCAAAAGGTCCTGTCAGGAATGAGGTGTCCGGCTGCTGCACCGCGCCTACCGCCTGAATCAGCGGCACCAATTTTTCCCGCAGTGCGTCAAAGAAAGAATCCATCTGCGCCTTCGTCATGCCCTTTTCAAATTCGTTGAGCAGTGTATCATACACATCGCCGCCCGGATTGATGTATTCGGCGTAGCGTTTTTTCATTGCAATCAGCTTCTCAAGATGCGGCGCGAAAATCGAAAAGTCATTGTTCTTCTTCGCCACTTCCCAGTAGTGATTCGCTTTGGTCTGCGCTTCCTCCATGGCGACAACCTCTTCCTTTGGAACCTTCGCCATCTTCACCTGCTCCTCGTTAAGCTCCTCAACTTCACGGCGCGTCTGAAAATCCAGTTCCTGCCGCTGTCCATACAAATCCTCTAATAAAGTCTTAAACTCCGGATTCACAGTCAGACTGTAAATTTCCCCGCTGAGCACACCTGTCGTTGCACTCATAGACTCTGCCGCACCCGCCGGCATGGATGTAGAAGCATCATAGAACAGAAGGCTGGCAGCATGATTGTATGCCTTCAGCTTTTTTTGATGTTCCTTCAAGGCTTTTACTTTATCATCTAAATTCATTGCTGTTTCCTCCTCTTTCATCGGTTGTGTAAAACCCTTCTTTCTCTGGTTAATTGCACAACTCATCATCGACAAGGTTGTGTAGAATCCCTAGATTTATCCCAATTTTACACAACTTGAACTACAACAGTTCTCTTTTCAAAGAAAAAGTTGTGCAATCTATAGAAAAAGAATATCCGTTGCACAACTATCTTCAGAAATCTTTACTAACATTGGGCTTAATAACGTGGAAGTTGTGCAATTTCATATTTTTCCATTGGTTTTACACAACATAACCAACAAAGAGCTGTGCAAAACCAGAAATAATTCCAAATTCTGCACAACCTTTGTCAAATACGGCAAGTACTTTACGCTTTACAGCATGCAACAAAATGTCCCGGCTCTCTTTCCTCAAACGGAATATCAGCAGCGCGGCATTCATCACTTGCAAACGGACATCGATTGGCAAAGCGGCAGCCCGGTTTCGGGTTAATCGGGTTGGAAACTTCACCCTTGATGACCTCAATTTTCTTGCCCTTCATCTCGATGCTCGGTACAGGAATGGCTGACAGCAGCGCTTTGGTGTACGGATGAATCGGATTTTTAAACAGTTCCTTGGATGGCGCTAGTTCCACACACTGTCCCAGATACATCACCGCAATCTGGTCGGAAATGTGCCGCACAACAGAAAGGTCGTGGGTGATGAACATATAGGTCAAGTTTCGTTCGTCCTGCAAATCCATCAAAAGGTTCAAAATCTGTGCCTGAATGGATACGTCCAACGCGGAAACCGGTTCATCACAGACGATAAACTTCGGATTTAGCGCTAGGGCTCTTGCCACACCGATTCTCTGGCGGCGACCGCCGTCCAGTTCATGCGGATATGCGCCGGAAAGACGTTCCGCAAGGCCTACGGTTTCCATCAGCTCAGAAACCTTATCAAAAACTTCCGCTCTGCTTCCGCAGGCTTTGTTAATAATCAGTGGTTCTGCAATCAACTCCTGCACACTCATACGTGGATTCAGACTAGAATACGGATCCTGGAAAATCATCTGCATATCCTGCCTGATTTTATGAATCTGTTTATGCTTATAATCCGTAATATCGTTTCCATCAAAGATAATTTTACCGTCGGTCGGCGCATGGAGCTTCAGAACAGTTCTTCCCAGCGTGGACTTTCCGCATCCGGATTCGCCTACAACGCCCAAGGTTTCCCCTTCGTTGATAGACAGCGTAACGCCGTCCACCGCATGAAGCTGTACCCCTTTGGATATATCAAAATACTTCTTGAGGTTTTGTAATTCTATTAACGGTTTTCCCACGGTTATACCTCCTTCGCTAGGTTCTCAAAAAGATGGCATCTAATTTTGTGCGTGCCGGAAACAGCTTCTTCTGGATGAACTCCTCTGCACTGTTCCGTGCACTTTGGACATCTCGGTGAGAAATAGCAGCCGCTTGGCAAGTCGGTCGGATCAGGCATCATGCCGTCGATTGGGTGCAGTCTTTCTTCGTCTCCTTCCAGGCTTGGAATTGATCCGAACAACCCTACCGTATACGGATGATGTGCGTCTCCTGTAAAAATGTCTTCCACTGTACCATACTCGATGATTTCACCAGCATACATAACAGCCACCTTATCACAGGTCTGTGCGACAATCCCGAGGTCATGGGTAATCATTATCATCGCCGTATCCAGCTTTTCCTTCAGTTCCTGCATCATAGCCAGTACCTGCGCCTGAATGGTTACATCCAGGGCTGTAGTCGGCTCGTCTGCAATGAGAAGTCCCGGATTGCAGGCAAGGGCGATCGCGATGACAACCCTCTGCTTCATGCCGCCGGAGAATTGGTGCGGATAGTCCTTTTTTCTTGCCGCAGGAATACCAACAAGTTCCAGTACTTCTTCCACTCGAGCATCGATCACTTCCTTGCTTCTGCCTTGGTCATCATGGAGCTGCAGAGACTCTGCAATCTGATCCCCTACAGTCAAAACCGGATTCAACGCCGTCATTGGATCCTGGAAAATCATAGATACCTTCTCGCCGCGGATTTTCTGCATTTCCTTCTCGGAAAGTTCCAGTACGTTTCTACCCTCTAGTTCAATGCTGCCATTTGTAATCTGCGCCGTACGCTCCGGCAGCAGGCGGAGAATGGAAAGTGCCGTCGTCGTTTTTCCTGCGCCGGTTTCTCCCACCAACCCCAGGGTTTCTCCTTTATCCAAATCAAAGGAGATGTTGTTGACTGCATAAACTGTTTCCAAATCCGTCTTATAGATCACTTCCAGGTCCTTCACCTGTAAGAATTTTTCTTTCATCTTTTATTCCTCCTAGTCTTTCAGCTTTGGATCCAGCGCATCTCTCAGCCCGTCACCGGCAAGGTTAAAGCACAGTGCTGCCAGGACGATGAAGATACCCGGAATATACAAAAGATACGGCGCGTTAAACATATACTGTCTCGCATCAGAGAGCAGTGCCCCCCACTCTGGCGCAGGCGGCTGTACGCCCATGCCCAGGAAAGAAAGTCCGGAAGCGGATAAAATCATGCTGGAAACGTTCATGGTCGTCGTTACAATGATTGGTCCCAGCGCATTTGGAATCACATATTTTAAAATAATACGCAGGTCAGAACCGCCATAAGACCTTGCTGCTTCAATATAATCGTTGTCAATGACAGTCAGCACCACAGAACGCACCATACGTACCATGCTCGGCACACAGGATATGGTAATGGCAATGAGCAGATTTCTAAGATTCGCACCCAGCGCCGCTACAACAGCCAGCGACAGCAGAATCGGCGGAACAGTCATCACTACGTCCACAAGACGCATAATCACATTATCCACTGTCTTGCCGTAATAGCCTGCTGCTGCACCAAGCAGTCCACCGATGAGCAGGGCAAAGATACTGGTAGAAATGCCGATGAGCAGAGAATATCTGGAACCGTGGACAATACGGGCAAAGAGATCTCTACCAATTTCATCGGTGCCAAACCAGTGTTCAGCGCTTGGTCCCTGCAGTCTGTTGGCAGGATCTTGGGTAATTGCTTCCTGATACGGAACAATCAAATCTGCAAAGATTGCAATCAGCAAAATAAAAACCAGAAGTACAAGGCCCAGCATAGCAGTCTTACTTTTTTTGAATCTACGCCAGATTTCTTTCACCTGGCTGTTCTTTTTCGATGTTTTCTTGTTCATATGTAAGTTCCCTCCTGATTAACTCTTATACTTAGCCTTTAGCCTTGGATCTATATATGCGTAGAGCAAATCGACGATCAGCATAATCAGACAGAACAGAACTGCCAAAAACAGTGTCGCTGCCATGACAGTCGGCGTATCCTTTTGACGAATTGCCGTCACCATCAGCTGACCAACACCCGGTACACCAAATACGGTTTCGATGATGACTGCGCCGCCAAGGCTTGCACCAAAACCCATACCAATCGAGGTCAAAACCGGCAGCAGTGCATTTTTCAGTGCATGACGGAAAATGACGATTTTAGACGGTGCCCCTTTGGATTTTGCCGTTCTGATATAATCCATGCGAATGGTTTCCAGCATGGTGGAACGCGTCAAACGAATATCCGCTGCGATGTTGGACAAACTCAGGGTAATCACCGGCAGAATATAGCCCTGCCAGGAATCCAGTCCGTTGGATGGCAAAAGCCCCAACTTTAAGGAAAAGATCAGCATCAGCATCAGCGCCAGCCAAAATCCCGGAACTGCGGAAAGCACCATGGAAGTCGTCGTCAGCACATTGTCCAGTACCGAATACTGCTTTACGGCAGAAATCACACCGAGGATAATGCCGATGACCGCGCCCAGAAGGCAGGACCACAAAGTGAGCCAGAAGGTCGCAGGAAATCTTGCCAAAATCTCATTGAACACCGGCATGCGGGTTCTGTAAGAAATGCCGAAATCAAACTCGGTAACAATATCCTTTATATAGTTAAAAAACTGTGTAAAGAATGGCTGATCTGCACCGAGGGCATGATTAAGCGCGTCAATGTCTGCCTGTTTGGCGGTCATCCCCAGAATCAGCGATCCCGGATCGCCCGGTGTCAAATACATAATAGTAAACACCAGGAACGTGGCACCAAACAGAACGGGGATGGTGAGTAATAGCCTTTTGATTACGTACTTATACATACTGTTTCCTCCGTCTTTTTCATTTAGGTTTTGTATAATACCAATTTTCTTTTATCGACATTTTAACTCATTTTGTAAAATTCGTCAATAAATTTGCAAAATTTATATTGCAAATTTTTTTAAAATTTGATAATATGGTGTTGCAAACAAAGAATCAATCAAAAATAAAGGAGGAACGCCAATGACTACCAATCAAAGGTGGCCCTATCCATCACAGGTCGGCAAAACCACCCATATGGAAGCTGATGTGCTGGTGCTGGGCGGCGGTATCGCAGGCTGTATGGCAGCGATTTCGGCGGCGAGAAAAGGCAAAAGCGTCATTCTCGTAGAAAAAGGCGCAACAAAGCGCAGCGGTGCAGGCGGCAGCGGCTGTGACCATTGGGAGTCCGCAGCAACCAATCCGTGCTCCGGAGTTACACCGGAAGAACTGGTTGAAGCTATGCTGGACGATAATGACGGCTACAACAACGCTATTTCCCATTACATAGAATGTAGAGAAGGCTGGGACCATCTGCAGGAAATTGAAGAAATGGGAGGCAAAATCAGAGACACAGAGGACGAATTCGCAGGAGCCGACTTCCGCGATGAGAAGACCAAGCTGATGTTTGCCTACGATTATAAGAATAAATTTACCATCCGTATCTGGGGTACTACTTTTAAACCAGCTATGGAAAAAGAGTTGAAGAGACTGGGTGTCAAAATCGTTGATCGTGTCATGGTCACTTCCCTCTTGACTGAGAGCGGAAAAGTCGGTGCTAAATGCATCGGCGCTACCGGCATTCACACCAGAACCGGCGAATTTTACGTATTCTCCGGAAAAGCAAGTATCATCACCATGTCAAGACCTGCAAGAGTATGGCTGTTCTCATCGGCACACCCCGGTCTTTGTGAATTCCGCCCGATGACAACCATCGGTGACGGTCACGCGATGGGATGGCGCGCAGGCGCTGAATTCAATATGATGGAAAAATCCGTTCGCGCAGAGTTTTCCTCCGCAGGACGTTCCTTCCCGCCGTACAGCGCAGGCAACAACCACAACACCTGGTATCCGGCTTCTCTCATCGATGCAGAGGGAAAAGAAATCCCATACGCAGACAGAGACGGCAATATCTTAAAGGATGTCAAATCCAGATTCTACCCTGCCGAAGGACAGCACTACTTTATGAAGGGCGGCAATATCGAGCAGGCGAAATATGAATATGACGGACCGGAAACCCTTCCATATGATAAATTGAAAGAAATGGGCTATAAGCTTCCTTTCTATGCAGATCTTTCCTCCATGCCGGAACTTGAGAGAAAAGTCATCTGGGGCATGATGGTCGGGCAGGAAGGCAAGACCAACGTACCGGTCTATAAAAATTTCACAGAAGCTGGATTCGATCCTGAGAAGCACGTGCTGCAGTGCTACGGCGTAGGCTGGACCAGTGCAGAGTTCCTGCCGCAGGAACGGCAGCTCTTCGGTATGCCTGGTGGTTTCATGAACGACTGGAATCTGATGACTAACATCGAAGGACTCTTTGTGGCAGGCGACAGCCTGTACTCTTCCAACTGCTTCGGTCACGCCGCTTCTACAGGAAGCTATGCAGGCAGAAAGGCTGCCGCCTTTGCAGAGGGCAAAGAACAGGTATCCCCTTACCAGCCGCAGATTGACGCAGAAATCGAACGAGTTTACGCTCCCCTTTACGCAGATCCGGAAACAGGCATCAGCTGGAAAGAACTCAACGAGGCCACCGCAAAAGCGATGCAGAATTACTGCGGTGAAATCAAGCGTGATGAACTCCTTGAGTCTGGTGTGGAACTTCTTGCAAGATACGAAAAGGAATTCGTTCCAAATGCTTACGCTGCAAACCCGCATGAACTGACGAGACTGCTGGAAGTATTCGATATCCTCACTGTATCTCAGATGATTCTGCAGGCTTGTCTGGCAAGACATCAAACCTGCGAAAAGCTGGAATTCTTCCGCTCCGACGATGACGGCAAAGAAAAAGCACCGTTCATCGTAATCAGTCAGGACGGCGAAAAAGTAGTTCGCAGAGAAGTACCGCTGGATTATGCAGGCAACATCAAGGAAAACTACGAAAAACACAATCAAGATTATATTGAGGAAAAGAAAGGAGGCTGCTGCGAATGAAACCGATGAAAGAATTTACCATTAGAAAGACGCCTCCTGCTGTACCTCTCACCTTTGATACAGAAAAGTGCATCGGCTGCGGTCTTTGCATGGAAGCATGCCAGATGGACGTTTTAATCCCGGCGGCAGAAAAAGGCGCACATCCTGAAGTTGCTTACGCCGACGAGTGCTGGTACTGCGGCTGCTGCGTCATGGAATGTCCGAAGGACGCCATCAAACTGCACCATCCGCTGATGAATCAGACCCGCTGGGTAGAAAAGGCAAGCTTACTTGCGAAAGGAACTGAAAAATAATGGAACTGTTAAAAGAACTGACCCAGGCCTGGGGCGTAGCAGGCCGCGAAAAAAATATCCGCGCCATCATCAAGAGAGAAATTGAAGGTCACTGTGATGAAATGTTGACAGATGCGGTAGGTAATTTAATCGCTGTCAAATACGGTGTCGACCATCCTGACAAGAAAAAAATCATGCTGGCTGCCCATATGGACGAAATCGGTCTGCAGGTGAAAAAGATCGAAGGCGACGGTCGCATCAAAGTATGCCATGTCGGTTTTGTCTGGGCAGGCGCCCTCTTCAACGACAAAGTGGTCTTCCAGAACGGCACTGTCGGTGTAGTTGGCTGCGAAGGCATGATCTGGGATGCCAAAAATGATTTAGATAAACTATACATAGACATCGGCTGCACGTCCAAAGAAGAAACCGAAAAATATGTCAAGGTCGGTGACTACTGCGGCTTTATCGGGAACTACTACGAGTTGAAAAACGAACGAATTACGGCCAAATCCTTCGACAACCGGGTCGGCTGTTACATTCTGATTGAGGCTTTAAAGAAAAACGACGGCACCGGTCCCAATGATATTTACTATGTCTTTACGGTACAGGAAGAAGTCGGCTGCCGCGGTGCGATCGTTTCTGCTGAAAGAATCAAGCCGGACATCGGTATTTCTGTCGATGTAACGCCGGATCACTTCTACCCAACTGACCTAACCGGCGCAAACGCTGTAGGCGAAGGAATCGGCGTCAGTGTGGGCAATCCATCAGCGATGCTGGACGAATATCTGGTCGACTCTATGATCGCATGCTGCGAAGAAAACGATATCAAATATCAGCGCGACGTCATGGACAGAGGCGGCACAGACGCCAGCAGCATCAACATGAGTGGCATGGGTGTTCGTGTCTGCGGCATTTCCGTTGTTGACAGATTTCCACACAGTCAGAGCTCCATCATCTCCAAGGAAGATGTCAGAGGCGCCATCAAACTGACTGACTTATACACCAAACAAGTCTTCCAATTTACAGAATAGGCACGTTGTCCATTCTGTAAGTCGTGATAGAACCGAAAGGAGAAGAATTATGAAAAAGAAATTGATGAAGGGACTTGCCCTGATGCTGTCCCTGACCCTTGTGATGGGTCTGTTTGCAAGCTGCGGCGGAGGCGGCGGTGACAACGGCGGCGGAGAAGCAAAAACTGATTTGACCGTAGCAATCGACTCTGACTATGCAACCCTGCACCCTGCCGACACCATGTCCGCAGCAGAAGCACGTATGACTGCGCAGATCTACGATCCACTGATTTTCAGAAATTATGAAGACCAGACCAAGCTGGAATCAAGAGTGGCGGAAAAATGGGAAGTCAGCGAAGATGGAAAATGTTACACTTTCTATCTCAGAGATGATGTGACATTCCACAACGGAGATCCTGTTACAGCAGAAGACGTTGGTTTCTCCCTGGATTTATTCAAAAAATCTCAGTATCAGGGTGCTGTCGTAGATGGACTGGATCACTACGACATCGTAGATGCACACACCATCAAAATCTATACCACCCACGTATACGCCCCATTCCTGACCAGCATGTCAGACCTTTACATTGCAAGTAAAAAATACTACGAATCCGTAGATGAAAATACGTTTGCACAGGAACCGATTGGATGCGGTCCTTACAAATTTGTCAGCCACGATATCGGCGACAAAGCAGTCTTTGAAGCATACGACGGATACTATCAGGGCGAAGCACCTATTAAAAAGGTAACCTGGAAAGTCATCAGTGACGTTGCTTCCATGGGTATGGCAATCCAGACCGGCGAAGTTGACTTTGCTGAAATCGACGCATCTGTAAAGAGCACGCTGGAAGGCGTTGACAGCGTGCGGCTTCTTGATGCAGACCAGACTACATTCGGATTCGTTGCCATGAACACCGAAAAAGAACCGTACAACAACGTAAAATTCCGTCAAGCAATCAACTATGCGATCGACCGTGAATCCATCGTAGCAAGCGTATGTGAAGGCCTTGGTGAACCAAACTCCAACCTGCTAACACCAGGCAGAATGGGCTATAGCGAAGAACAGATCCAGTACACTTATGATGTAGAAAAAGCAAAAGCCCTGCTGAAAGAAGCCGGCGTAAAAGAAGGTACTGACCTTGGAAAAATGTATGTCGCAGAACAATACAAGCTGTTAGCCCAGATGGTACAAGCAAACTTAGAGGCCGTTGGTTTGAAAGTACAGATCGAAATTCTGGAATTCAACGCTTATCTGGATAAACTGAGACAGGGAGACTTCGGCATTACTGCGCTGCAGATGGGACTGGAAGGCGATACACAGATGCTGTCCATGGCACTGACCAAAGATTACATCGGTATGGCAAATAACGCCCGCTACTCCAACAAAGAAATCGAAGATATGTTCAAAGAAGCAACTACCATCATCGATGATAAAGACAGAGAAGCACTGTATGTAAAGCTCTTCACAAAAGTACAGGAAGAAGCAGTCTATGCAATTCTGTATAACCCTGGCATGCTGTATGCTGCCAATGCAAATCTGAATGTACATACCCTGCCGCTTGAGGGTGAGTATTTCTTCTATGACTTCTCATGGTAAAGGATGATATCCTGTTTCCCAATGAACCAAAATTCTAAAGAGGATATGGAGCATCGTCTCCATATCCTTTTCTTTTATCAACCCTAAAGGAGGTACTGACATGGATCCCAGAAATCAAAAATTATCCGAAATGATTGTAAATTATTCTACCAACGTGCAAAAAGGTGAAAAAGTACTCATCGAATACGAAAACGAAGTCTGCATCCCGCTTGTGAAACAACTGATTGCCGATGTGTACAAAGCAGGCGGTCTGCCTTACGTCAATATCCGTGAGTCCGCGATTATCCGCGCCCTCTGCATGGGATGCACAGAAGAACAACTTGCATACCAGACTGACTACCTGCTCTATCAGGGACGGGAAATGGATGTATATATCGGCGTTAGAGCCTTCAACAACGTATCCGAAATGGCTGACGTGCCAGCAGATAAAATGAACCTGTATTTCCGCGTCAACAGCCCGACCAGAGAACAGCTGGTCAACGATACCAAATGGTCGGTGATGAAATATCCCAACGCAGCGATGGCGCAGCTTGCCAGCATGAGCGAAGACGCGTTCACAGACTTTTACTACGATGTCTGCACCATGGATTACGCAAAAATGAGCAAAGCCATGGATCCGCTGGTGAAGCTGATGGAAAAGACTGATCAGGTACATATCGTAGGTCCAGGTACTGACCTTACCTTCTCTATCAAGGACATTCCAGTCATCAAATGCGACGGCAAAATCAATATTCCAGACGGTGAAATCTACACCTCCCCTGTCAGAGATTCTGTTAACGGCGTGATTACCTATAACACACCGTCCCAAGAACAGGGATACACCTATGAAAATATTCGCTTTGAAGTCAAAGACGGAAAAATTATCGATGCGACCTGCAACGATAACAAACGAATCAACGAGCTGCTGGATACCGACGAAGGCGCTCGCTACTTCGGCGAATTCGCCATCGGCGTACATCCGTACATTCTCCATCCGATGAAAGATACCCTCTTCGACGAGAAAATCTGCGGCAGCTTCCACCTGACGCCGGGCAGAGCTTACGAAAACGCCTATAACGGCAATAATTCCGCTGTACACTGGGATTTAACCCTGATTCAGCGTCCAGAATACGGCGGCGGAGAAATGTGGTTTGATGACGTGCTGGTCAGAAAAGACGGACTATTTGTTCTGCCGGAACTGTTACCGCTGAACCCGGAAAATCTGAAATAAAGAGGAGTCCTTCAAATGAAACAGGAAATTACACGTCTTCGCACCGTCATGAAGGAACATGGACTGGACGGCTATCTGGTGCCGACCACCGATTTTCACGGCTCCGAATACGTCAACGATTATTTTAAATGCCGGCAGTACCTGTCCGGCTTCACTGGCTCCAACGGCACCCTGCTGGTAACCGAAGATGACGCCAGACTCTGGACTGACAGCCGCTATTTTATCCAGGCGGCAAAACAGCTTGACGGCACCGGTATCTCCATGATGCAATGCCAGCAGCCGGGCGTTCCGGAAATCGAAGACTATCTGCCTACCATCGCGGGAGAAGGTTTTAAACTAGGCTTTGACGGGCGCATTGTCAGCTTCCAAAACGGCGAAAAGTACGCTGCCAGCTGCGAAGTGGTCTACGATTTGGACTTGGTAGACGAAATCTGGGAGAATCGTCCTGCCATCAAAGCGTCAAAAATCTACGCCCTGCCCGATGCTGTCACTGGAGAAAAAGCTACTTTCAAGCTTTCCCGCGTCCAAAAGACGCTGGCAGAGGACGGTATCGATTATCATTTGATTACCAGCCTTGAGGACATCGCATGGCTTTTTAACCTGCGGGGAGACGATGTTGCCGATACACCGGTATTCTTTGCATTTGCACTGATTACATCAAACGACGCACGCCTTTATATTCTGGACGAAACTTTTGATAAAGAACTGGTGCCTGCAGGTGTGATTGTACTTCCTTACCTGCAGGTATTTGAAGATTTAAAGGGGCTGGCTTCCGGCAAGTGCCTTTTAAACAAGCGGCTGGTCAGCTATTCTCTGATGCAGTCCATTCCAGAAACTGTAGAGGTTGTAAACGGCGCAGGTCCCATTGAACTGATGAAAGCCATCAAGAATTCTGTGGAAATCGCTGCTACCCGGCACGCCCACATAAAAGACGGCGCGGCTATGGCAAATTTCATCTACTGGCTAAAGAAAAATGCTGGCAAAATGGAAATCACCGAGGTTTCCGCCAGCGAATATCTGAAGCAGTGCCGCTACGCGCAGGATGGGCTAATCGAACTGAGCTTTGAAACCATGGCGGGCTACGGCGTCAACGCCGCCAGCATCCACTACGATACGCAGCTTGGACACCCATGCTATCTGAAAGATGAAGGGCTTTTGCTGGTAGATTCAGGCGGGCAGTATATCGACGGCGGTACGACAGATATTACCAGAACCATTTCTCTGGGTACCTTAACCCGTGAAATGCAGGAGCACTACACCATGGTGCTGCAGGCTTATCTGGCGCTAGAACACGCTCAGTTTACCGCTGAGACGACCGGCCGGGAACTGGATCAGCTTCCGCGAGAAAAGGTAAAGGCAGCAGGTTCTTGTTACCAGTACGATACCGGTCACGGCGTAGGACATATTCTCAGCGTTCATGAGGGACCCCGCATGATTGGACCGACTGACAATCACATTCTGCCGGGCATGATTACCAGCAACGAACCGGGCATCTACATCGAAGGCAGCCACGGTGTACGCATCGAAAGCGAACTACTCTGCGTGGAAAATCCGGACGGCAGCCGCAGCTTTGAATGCATCACCATGTGCCCACTGGACAGAGCCGCCATCCTGCCGGAGCTTCTCACAGATGAGGAATTGACATGGGTCAACGCTTATCACAGAGAGGTTTACCAGAAGCTGGCGCCGCTGCTGGAAGAAGATATAAAAAGGTGGCTAGCAGAGGAAACAAAAGAAATTACCAGATAGTTGTTCTCATCATACAAAAGGCTGCGAAGCGCAGACGAAATCATTTCGCCTGCGCTTCGCAGCCTTGCTTTTTCGCAATACTTTGCCCGTCTCATATAAAGCTATTAGACGATTTTGAGAAAGCCTAAACCTCAACTCCTGTACCGTATCCGTACCGGGGCCGGTATTTCAGAAACATAAACACAGACAGGCAAGCGGCAGCAAACTCTGCAGCTGGTGTCGCCACCCAAATCCCTGTAATACCAAAGAGTGACGGCAGCACAATCATCGCAATCACCATGAACATAAAGGATCGCATAAAAGCGAGCACTGCTGACACAATACCATTTGACAACGCAGTAAACATGCCGCTGGCAAAAATATTAAAACCAATAAATAGCAGCGCGATCGTACAAATACGATTTCCGCCTACCGCCAGATCAAACACCGGGTTATCTGGTCGCGCGAAAACAGAAACCAACGGTTTTGTAAGAAGCAGCGACAGCGCAACTGTTGCTGCGGAAATGCAGCCAATGACTTTTAGACTGATCTTAATCAGCTTCTGTAATTTTTCACGATTTTTTTCTCCGTCATAAAAACTGATCATCGGTGCGACGCCATAAGAATAGCCGGTATACAAAGAACTTGCAAACATCAGCACGTACATAATAATCGTGACAGCTGCAATGCCGTCTTCTCCCACATAGTGCAGCATGGTCCAGTTAAACAGCATGGTGACAATCCCGGTAACAAGCGCAGTTGCCATCTCAGAGCAGCCATTGGATGCGGCACTGCGAAGAACGCGCAAACGAAATACTGGCTTTCTGAAATGCAGTAAGCTTTTTTTCTTGCTGAAGACAACCAAACCTACGACCGCCGTCACAGAATAGCCAAGCCCCGTTGCCAAAGCCGCACCGCTGATTCCCATGTCAAACCATGCAATCAGCACATAATCAAGCACCATATTCAAAATGCCGCCGCTGACAGAGCAAATCAGTGAAAGGCTTGCCTTCTCACTGGCAATCATATACAGGGTAAAATTGTTCATCAGCAAAATGGGAACCGAAAACAATAGATAGCGGCTCAGATAAGCCGTACAATAACCCATAACATCCGCAGATAATCCCATATTCGTGAGAATTGGCTTCATCACCCCATAGCCAAGCCTGCACATAAAAATCCCCACAACAACATTCACTAGAATGAGAAAAGTGAAATCTTCTCTGGCTTCCTCTGTCTTTTGTTCGCCCATTTTGCGCATAATCACCGCGCTGCCGCCTGTAGCAAGCATGGTTGATATTGCCGTAACCAGCTGAATGAACGGCGCTGTCAAATTGATGGCAGACAGCGCTTTGGTGCCAATCAAATTAGAAACAAACAGACCGTCCACCATGGTATAAAAAGACATAAATACGCTCATTGCAATGGTCGGTACCGCGAACTTCAAGATATTTCCTAGTGTTACAGGCTGTGCATATGCATTTTGTTTTTCCATTTTTCTTCTCCCCGCACTTGTTTCTCTCTACTGTATGTAGTATCATAAACCATACAGTAACTGTACAGTCAAGAGAAAAAGGAGAATTTTTATGGATACGAACGCAAAACTTCTCACGATTGGTCAATTTGCCGCCCTCCACGGAATCAATAAAAAAACACTCATGTGGTATGACGAAATCGGACTATTCAAACCCGCTCTCATCCACCCTGAAAATGGCTATCGCTACTACAATTATCATCAAAGCGCGCTGCTCGAAACCATTTTAATGCTCAGAGAATTAGATGTTCCTGTCAGCGAAATACAAACCTTTATCGCACATCGATCCGCAGAAACGCTGCAAAAGCTGCTGGACAAGAACATACTTCTGCTCGATAAAAAAATCGCTCATATGCAGGCGATGCGCAAAAACCTTTCTACGCGCCGTCAGCACATAGAGCATCTGCTGCATATGGATTTATCAGAAATCCGCCGCATCAAAAAAGATGCCTCCTGTCTGGTTACAGTTCCTATCGACAAACAGACATCCTATGATGAACAAGTAGAAATGATTCTGGAAGAAACACAAAAATATCAACTGCGCCGCCTTCACGACGCTTCCTACGGCACGATGATTTCTGTCAAAAGTTTGCTGGAAAAACAATTTGAAGATTACAGCAGTCTATTCATCGAAATTCCTTTCCCCATTCAAAGCGAGGGACTGCATATGCAGCCTGCGGGCGACTATCTTCAAGCATTTTACCAGGGCGATTGGAATCAAATGTCCGCTAAATACGAGGAAATTTTTTCTTATGCTAAAGACCATAATCTGCAGCTTTCAGGATACTCCTATGAAATGATAATTAACGACAACGTAACAGAGTCTATGGAGAATTACATCGTGCAGATTGAAATTCCTGTTTGTTCCGACCGTATATTATTGTGAGACTTTATTTTCTCGGCATTTCGCCCGATACTGACTTGGGGACATGCCGACCTGCCGCTTAAATGCCCTGCAGAAATATGCGGTATCCTGAAAGCGCATAGTTTCTGCAATTTCAGTTATATTAAGTTCTGTATTTACTAATAGTCGCTTCGCCTCCGAAAACTGTGCTTCACGGATCAAAGTACCTACTGTTTTGCCGGTGATTTTTTTAATTTGCTCATTAAGATGACTCTGGCTAACTCCCAAAATTTCCGCATATTCCGATACTGATAAATTTTCGCAAACACGCTGATCGATTAGATTTTGGAGCCGCAGATGCAGTTCCCCTGCCATGCCAGGCGTTCGTGCTATGCCCTGATGTGCAATTTCTCGATGCCGCCTGTGAAAATAAATCAACAAAATATTGAGACATGCCCGCAGCACCTGCGCATAGTCGGGCGACTTGCTTTCATATTCTTTCAGCATCATCCTGCAGACTGCCCGCATGGTCTGTGCAAAATCCTCGTCCATATAGATGGCAGGCATTTCTACCATTTCCTTAAAAAGTTGAATTTCCCAAACAGAACTGACACTGATGCTGGACTGAAACAGAAACTCCTCCTGGAAATAAATAAGAATGCCTTTCGCCCTGGTGACATTTTTCCAGTAGTGTACCTGACCGGGACTGATAAGAAAAACCACATTTTTCAGGTCATCGTACGCCGTGTAATCGATGATATGCGCTCCATCTGTCTCTTCAAGGAACACAATCTCATAAAACGGATGCCGATGTGCAAAAGCTGCCGAATCCCCAAAAGCGCTGTCGTCAATATTGTTATAAATACAGAACCCGAATTCCGGGTCTTTCAGCTTTTCCGGCTGATGAGTCTGAAGTGATTTGTAGTCTTCCAAAAGTTCAAGGGTATAAGTCTCTCCGCCATAGTCAAACACCCGGGCGTCTTCCAGAACCTCAAGTTCGTGGGTATGGTACGGCGGAATATGTACCAGACAATCCTTCTCTGCAATGTAGGTTTCACCTTCCACATCAAAACGAATTTTGCCGTCCGCCACATAATAGAGTTCCCAGTTTTGATTTGGATAATGCCATTCCACGCACAGTCCCTTCTGCAGGAAAGCGATGGATTATACGACGGAATTATGGTACTTTTTAATAAAATGCAACAAGTGCACACTAACCCATATCTTTCTTATACTTCGTCAGTTGTGCATATGCTGTCAATTTATCTCCAATCCGCACAACTTTCACGATGCAAGGTGTGCAAATCCTGCTGACCATGCTGCCTCTTGCACAACTTTTGCGCTTTGTAACACGAAAAACATTTTTTCCATCAAAAAAGTTGTGCAAAACGAGATGGTTTCATCCTGTTTTGCACAACATACTGCATGCCAGTTTGCCCTTCTTCACTAAAAGTTGTGCAAATTACGCATTTCAATCCTTCCTTGCACAATCAACTAGGCTAAAAGTTGTGCAGAAACGGTTTTATCACATTCATATGCACAACTCTGCAGCTTACATCCTTTTACCGCCTGCAATATACCTCTATCGCCCGGCTGACAAAGGCCGCCGTACCGGCGCCCCCAGCTTTATCGATGTTTGCCGAAAATTCCGCGTCTGCGATATACATCGCGCCAAGCCCTGCTAAGATCTCATCGGTACAGGTATAGTAGTGTTCCGTAATAAAATCCTGCAGCTTCTGCACCTGTGCCTGCACCTTATCAGATTCCGGCGCGCTTTCCCGCATAGCGCCGAATTCCGCAAAAATTTCCATCATCTGCATGCCCATATGCTGCATCTCCTCTCCGGTGCAGTTTTTCGTCTTTTCGGTAAATTCCTTGTACGCAGAGGTTTTTCCGTATGCCGCTTTTGCGCGCGCCGCGTATTCGTCCATTTTACTTGTATCAAATGGTGTAAAATCCATATTGCTCACTCCTGTCGTTTTGATTTCACGGGCAAGTTCAATAAGATTTTCAAGGTGCTGCTTTTTCATCGTCAGCAAAGTAATCTGCTGCGTAAGCGCCTTGTCTCTGTCAAAGTCCGGACTTCCCAGAATCTCTTTGATCTCCTTTAAGGAAAATTCCAGTTCTCGAAACAGCAAAATCTGCTGCAGCCGTGCCAGTGCTGTATCACCGTACAGCCGGTAGCCTGCCTCCGTCACAGCGTCCGGTTTCAAAAGCCCGATGGCATCATAATGATGCAGTGTGCGCACACTGACGCCGGTAAATGCACTGACCTCTTTTACTGTTTTCATACTGATTTCCTCCCGTGTAACTACAGTATAAACGATGACGTAACGTTAGAGTCAAGGGATTTTTCTATATTCACTCGTTGCATATAAACCGGCGTCTTGGGCACGTTGATCTCCACGCCGTCATCATTAGGCACAGGAATGAGTGGCAGATTCGTAATGCGTTCCACAACGTCCCAGCCGGAAATCACTTTGCCAAAAGCGGCAAAATTTCCGGAAAGCCGCTTGCCTGCCTCATCGGACAGTACAATGTAAAACTCACTGCCTGATGCGATTTTTCCATCGCCGCTCATGGCAACTGTTCCCTTTTCAAAGGGCACGCGGTTGACAAATCCATTCAGCGCGCACTCTGCGACTAGTTCCACATCGCAGCGTGAATCATCAAAATGGGTATAGCTGGGCTGCAAAACAAAGTCCGGCACAATGCGGCGAATCTGCCTGCCGTCATAAAGCCCTGCCTTTGCCATGCGAATAAAGGAAGCGACCGTCTCCGGCGCTTCCCTTTCATATAATCGGATTACTACACTGCCCAGCTGCGTATTATCCATTGCAAATTCTATCACTGCAGTGGAATCATTCATGCCTTGTTTTCCTTTCTCTGAAAAAATCCAAGCAGCAGCGGCATCATTTCCCTGCTGTATTCCGAAAGGGAATACGCGCCGCCCGTGAGACACCAGTCTGTTACAATGGCTCGCTCCGTCATCACATAAGCACGCACCAGCTGGCTGACCGTTTTATCTCTGGTAAGTTCCCCTCTGCGCTGTCCTTCCTCGATGATTCTGGTAATCAGGCGAAAGTACACACGATTGGTATCCAGAAGATGACGATATCCCTTGCCCTGCAGCTGCTCCGCATACATCGAAGCAATCAGATCCGGCGAAGTCATATCTTCTATCATAGCGTGGAT
Organism: Anaerotruncus sp. 80; assembly: GCF_009936115.1. Classification (NCBI taxonomy): domain Bacteria; kingdom Bacillati; phylum Bacillota; class Clostridia; order Eubacteriales; family Oscillospiraceae; genus Anaerotruncus; species Anaerotruncus sp. 80. Next base: position 43,972 of record NZ_QWES01000010.1, on the reverse strand, counting down.
TTCACCGTTGAGAAAAAGCAGTTTCTGAAAGCTGTCCATTTCCGGTTTCAGCTCTTTTTCCAGCTCCGTGTATTTCTCATCCAGAATATCAGACCAGGTCGCAAGCAGATCACCTTTGCTCCGGAAATAATAGTAAAAAGAGCCCTTGGCAATCCCTGCTTCCTCCAGAATATTGTCCAGGGTCGTATCTTCATATCCTTTCTCCCGGAACAATTTCCACGCGGCGTCGATAATGCGGCTTTTCATGTCCGTCCTTTTCATGTCCGTCCGAGTTTCACGATTCATCAGAAAACCGCCTTACATGCTCGCTGCTTTATCCATACATGCCTGCATACACTCGATCAAAGCGCTGCGAAATCCTCTTTCCTCCAGCACACGCACCGCCTCTATCGTCGTACCTGCCGGCGAGCAAACCATATCCTTCAGTTCGCCCGGATGTTTTCCCAGTTCGGTTACCATAGCAGCGCTGCCCTGTACTGCCTTTGCCGCAAACTTATACGCCTGCGGTCTTGGCATGCCGCCCATGACTGCCGCGTCCGCCATGGCTTCGATCATCATAAATACATAGGCAGGGGAACTGCCGCTGACGGCAACTACCGCATCCATCACGTTCTCAGCAATAATCTCATAGTCTCCAAAACCGCCTAAAATTCTGCTGGCAGTTTCCTTGTCTTCTTCTGTAACAAATGTATTGCAGCACATTGCCGTCATGCCGCAGCCTACCATAGCTGGCGTGTTCGGCATAGTTCTGATAATGCGCACGTCTTTGCCAAACTGGTCAGAAAGCCACTGCAGCGTTTTTCCCGGTGCAATAGTGATGATTAACTGTTCGCTGACTGCATCTGTGATCTCCGCAATTACGGACTGGTAGTATTGCGGTTTTACCGCTAAAACCACTATATCGACAGCTTTGACAAGCGCCACGTTGTCCGGTGCAGTCTGAATCCCGAACTGGCTGACGGCTTTTTCTATAGCAGCCGGCAGTGCATCTGTTCCATAAATATCCGTCGGTGCAAAGACCTTTTCCTTAATGATACCGCCCATAATTGCGGAAGCCATATTTCCGCATCCGATAAATCCTATCTTCATAGTCAAACCCTCTTCTCTTTACTGTAATTTTTCAAAGAATACACGGCAGGCAAGGCACGCCTCGTACAAGTCGCTTTTCAGCATAAATTCGTAAGGCGAATGCGCACCCAGCACGCAAATTGCCGCATCAAAGCTCTCCATACCCATGTTGGAATAATCCACTGCGATAGTACCAAAACCGCCAAACTTTTCGATGCCTGCAAACGGCTGCCAGATGATATCGTTGTCATTGAATATCTTTCGAACCTGCCCCAAAAATTCTGCGCTGGCTTCACTGGTGTCCATTTTTCCATAACGGCTGGCATATTTAATCACCTGCAAACCATGTCCCAAAAGGGAACCGCTATACGGCTCACAAACCTCTGGATAATTCGGGTCATTACCGCAGACCGCTTCCAACGACATCACTTTGCTGCCCAGCTGAATGCGGTTTAAGGCGATGCCATCTCCGCCGCATCCGCTCTTTTCCGCCAGCAAACGGAGGAAATAGTCCGTTACTCTGGAATGGGAACCGGAACGTCCTTCAAAACCAATTTCTTCTTTATCCGCAAAGATGGCAATTGCGGTTCGTTCTGGCGCCTCGCACGCCAAAATGCCATGAAGCTGCGCATATACTGCCGCCCGATCGTCAAAACCGTAGCCGCACAGCGCGCTGCTGTCAAGACCAATATCTCTGGTTCTGCCTGCCGGTACGATTTCGATTTCCGCACTGATAAAGTCTTCTTCTATCATACCATACTTTTCGTAAAGATACTGCAAAATATTTTCTTTTACGGCGTTTGCCATATCTCCTTCCGCAGGGGTTGCGCCCAGGAACACATTCATCTGCTCATGGTTATAGGCTTCTTCCTGCTTTCTCTGCCCCTGCTCCACAGAATAGTGCAGCGACATATCGGTGATAAAGAGAGCCGGTTCGTCTTCCGACGCACCCTCTGCAATTTCTATGACAGAACCGTCTTTGCGCACCACGGTGCCGTACATGGACAGAGGCGTGCTGGTCCATTTCTCCAGCTTGGAAAGGCTGTACATGCAGGTCTTTCCGTAAGCAAAACCATCTTTTTCAAAGATTGGCAGAATCTTAAAGTCAAGACGTGTACAGTCAGTATGAGCTGCCACAATGTTTGCGCCCTCCGTTAGCGGCTTCTTTCCGACCACAGTCAAATAGAGCAGCTTTCCGTTATCGTTATAGTACACCTTGTCGCCGGCGTTCACGCTGTCCTTTCTCGTGATATCAACAAAGCCTTTCGCCTCTGCCCGTCTGACCGCCTCCGCCACACAGAGGCGTTCTGTCTTGGACGCGTCGTTAAACGCCTTAAAATCTGCTGCCGTTTCCATAATACTGTTTTTCTTTTCTGCGGAAGCATTCTTCCAAATATTGGTACGCTTATAGTTCAGTTCCATCTTTTTTCCTCCTAGTTAAAATCCTGTTCGGTTCTCATGATGATTTCATCCTGCAGCGCTTTGGACAGGTTGCGGAAATAGTCGCTGTAGCCCGCCACGCGCACGATCAAATCCTTGTTTTCCTCCGGATGTTTCTGCGCCTCAATCAACGTATCTCTGCCCACCACGTTAAACTGGATGTGGTGACCATCCATGGCAAAATAGGATCGAATCAGGTTTGCCATCTGTTCCAGACCCGTATCTCCTTCCACGGTTTTCGGCGTAAATTTCTGGTTGAGCAGGGTGCCGCCTGTGGTCAGATGATCCATCTTTGCCGCCGATTTGATGACGCTGGTCGGTCCGTAAATGTCCGCCCCTTTTTCCGGTGAAATCCCCTCGGATACCGGCATGTGGGCGTGTCTGCCGTTGGCGCTTGCCAGCATCACCTCGCCGAAATAAACGTGACAGGTAGTCGGCAGCATATCGATGCGGAAATGTCCGCCCTTAGTATTCGGTCTTCCCGTTACGGAATCTCTGAAATAGGCGAAAACTTTTTTCATGATGTCGTCCGCGTAATCGTCGTCATTGCCGTATTTCGGGCTAGCGTCGTGTACCCAGTGATAGATATCATCGTGGCCTGCAAAGTCGTCTTCCAAAGCCTTCGAAAGCTGCTCCATATCAAAGTGCTTTTCATCGTACACGTTATATTTAATGGCCGCCAGGCAGTCAGTAATAGTGCCAATCCCCACACCCTGAATATAGCTGGTATTGTATCTGGCACCGCCTGCGTTGTAGTCCATAGCTTTTGCAATACAGTCGTTGGTAATGGAGGAAAGCAGTGGCACCGGCATATCCTTTGCGTAAATCTGCTCGATGACGTTAGTTCCTCTGATTTTGATATCCAGGAAGTACGCAACCTGCTCAAAATATGCTTTTTCCAGTTCCTCGTAGCTCTTATAGTCTGCGGCATGACCGGTTTTTAAGCCCAGCTGTTTTCCACCCACAGGGTCAAAACCGTTGTTCAGCGTAATCTCTAAAATCTTCGGCAGGTTGAAGTACCCGTTCAAAATATATGCTTCGTTTCCGAACGCGCCGGTTTCTACGCAGCCGCTGGTGCCGCCAAGGCGAGCATCCGCAATGGATTTTCCTGCATTGACCAGTTCCATGACGATGGCTTCTGTATTATAAAATGCCGGCTGTCCCCATCCCTGTCTGGAAATCTCACAGGCTCTTTTCAGGAATTTTTTCGGCGTTTTTCTGCTGATCTGCACGTTGGAGCTAGGCTGTAGCAGACGCATGTCGTCCATACAGTCTAAGATCAGATAGCTGACCTCGTTGACGCCGTTTTCCCCGTCCGGCGTGATCCCGCCGGTATTGATGTTTACAAAGTCCGTATAGGTGCTGCTTTCTTTCAAGGTGATGCCTACCTTCGGCGGCGCCGGCTGGTTGTTGAATTTTACCCACAGGCACTCCAAAAGTTCCAGCGCTTTTTCTCTGTCCAGGACGCCGTCTTCGGTGTCTTTTCTATAAAATGGAATCAAATGTTGATCCAGTCTGCCCGGTGAAAACGCATCCCAGTTGTTCAGTTCGCCAGTCACGCAGATATGTACAAACCAGTACATCTGAATCGCCTGCCAAAAGGTTTTCGGCGCATGCTCCGGTACTACCCTGCAGTTTTCGGAAATCTGCTGAAGCTCCGCCTTGCGTTTTTCGTCAGTTTCCTGTTCCGCAAGCTCGCCTGCATAGCTTGCATATCTTGCGCCCAGTGCGATAATGCCCTCGCACGCCAGCTTCATACCTTTCAGTTCGTGTTCCTTTGCCAGTGCCTGCGGGTCGTTATAATAATCGATGTTTTTTAGCTCTGTTTCAATTCTTTCAATACGCTCTGCAAATCCTTCCACGTAAATCCGATTGCCGCAAACGGTATGTCCCGGACCTCTCTGCTCCATGAACTCTGTAAAAATCCCTGCTTCATAAGCATCTTTCCATTCCTGGCTCATGTGGTCTTTTCTTCCTGATAGTGCGATTCTGCCAGTAAGGGATAATTTCCGTCTCCTGCAGGGCAAACCCCGCCTCATCGACAGAAAAATTGATTAAATCCCTGTCGTTCATCACGTGCATGTCTTCCATACTGTGACAGCAAAGTTCTGGAAAGGTCGGCGCACCTTGGGGCGACGCACCTTTTTCTCCCACAATCAATTCCCCTTCGCCGATGTAAAGGGTCTTTTTCTCACAGTAATCCTTCAGCGCCTGTCCCCGCAGCTCCGGTACGGAAAGCACTCCCTCAAACTGCTTATAGGTTTCCGTCATAATCTTCGCGCGCTCCATGTCGATGTAAGGCTGAGTGGTTACGCTCTTTTCCCGCAGCTTCTGCACTCTCTCATTCATGCCTCTTTGTTCCATCTTCTTATCCTCCAATCTTTACGTTCTGAAATCCCATTTGCTGTAATATGTTCTGATAATCCGACAATTCGCCATCTGTCGGCGGCGCAAATACATCTTCGTAGGTTTCACCCAGCTGCCGGTATTTATCTTTGCCGTGATCATGATACGGAATTAAATTGATTTGTGCCGGCGCTATGTGATTCTCTCTGAGCCAGCGTCCAACAGATTCTATATCTTCTGACGAACTGTTGACCGGCTTTGCCAGAGGCAGCCTGAGCCAGATCTTAGCACCTGTTTTTGACAGCTTCTGCAGATTTTCTAAAATCAGATTATTGTCCACGCCTGTATAATGCTGGTGTTTTTCCAAATCTAACGCTTTTAAATCATATAAAAAAGTATCTGCATAAGGTAAAACTTCTTCAAAATTTTCCCACGGGCAAAAGCCGCAGGTGTCAATATTGACTGAAATTCCTCTATCGTAAAGCGCCTGCACCAAGTTCTTCAAATAGCCCGTCTCAACCCCCATAACTTCACCACCGGAAAGGGTTACACCTCCACCAGATTCCTCATAAAAAATCTGATCTGCTTCCAACATTTTTACCAGTTTCGCAGCTTCATAGCTGCGCCCTACTCTTTCAAGCGCCTGATGTTTACAAGTATCTACACATCTGCCGCATTTTCTGCAAAGATTCATATCTATAGATATTCCATTTTCCTGCATTTGAATGGCACCAATCCCGCAGGTCTTGATACAGCTGCCGCAAGAGACACACCGCTCCCGAAAGATGCGAATCTGTCTGTCCGGATTCTGCGTTTCCGGGTTGTGACACCACTTGCATTTCAATGGACACCCCTTGAAAAATACTGTGGTTCTGATGCCCGCTCCGTCATGAATGCAATATTTCTGAATATTGGTTATGTATGTCATCAATCATTTCCTTTATTTTATTGAACTTCGGTTTGTACTGTAGTCTAATTATATCACTAGTTCTATTTTTCTGTCAACAGTTCTTGCAAATCGTTCGCAATATTTTGTACTGTACTCAAATATTTTTGATTAAAATTGTAATATTTTGCAATATATTATCTTTTTTTATTTATCTCTTGAATTTTCTTCAAAATTTTGCTAAAATATAAATAGATTGTTTTAGGAGGATTCATCATGGCAAACAGTACTACATTATCTGAGCAGATTTACGATGAACTTTATCATGATATTACTGACCAGAGACTGGTCTGCGGTCAAAAGCTTACGCTAAAAATGCTAAAAGAGCGATTCAATGTAAGTCATACCCCGATTAGAGAAGCGCTGACCCGGCTTTCTGAAAATGGGCTGGTTACCTACTACTCCAACTGCGGCGTTACCGTAAGGCAATTTACCGAAAGTGATATTCGCCAAATTTTCCAGCTGATTGGGGAACTTGATGCACTGGCAATCCAGTTTTGTAAAAATTCCTTTTCCGAAGCTCCCCTTGTCTTTGAGCTGGAGCAGATTATCAAGAAAGGCAATGCCCTTCTTGCTGATAACAAGATAAATGAATGGAAAGATTACTCTGAGGAGTTCCACATTGCCTTTTACCGGCATGCACAGAATGAGTATCTTAACGATGCAGCCAAGAGACTGCGCTCCCAGGTCGAGGTACTGTCCTGCTTATATTATCAGCCAGTCAATGTGGACGAAATCAACCTCCGTCACGGTGAAATCTTCCAGTATATCAGTATAGGTGATTTTGACAGCGCAGCAAACCTCATGCGCAAGCATCTCCAGTTCGATATGGTCTATGCTTTGAATGCTTATCAGGAATATCAAAAAAAGAATAATTAAAAGCAAAAGCTGTCTTGCCTATAAAATGCAAGACAGCTTTTTAAATTGATGAGATTATCTGTCTACGTTAAGTTCTGCGACAGAATAAAGCGCTGCTTTTCCTGCCAGCTTTACGCGATCTGCGTCAAGTCTGCAGTACAGGGTACCTCCTCTTTTAGACGCTTGATATGCGATTAGTTCTTTTTTTCCCCAAGACCTCTGCCCAGTATGGTATGATATGGCAGTGCCCAGAACCACAAACTGGGTCTTCCGACACATTTAGTTTCGGCGCAAAGGTGCGAGACACGCAGTCCACATCGTTTCCCGGTGCAGTTACCTGCAACAGTAAACCATCCAGAGCTTTTAGCTTTTCCTGATTCGGCGCAAGGCTTTCTATAATCCCAACATCATCAAATACGCAAAGAAGGTCGCGTCCCATATAGGCCGCCTTCGGTCTTGCACCTATTGCCGCTGTCATTTCTTCTGTCACCGCTACCGGCTGCAGATTATAAGCGGGAAAATCCATCTCGTAAAGATCGCCGGCTTTCACCACTGTCAGCTTGCCGCTCAAGGTATGAAATATAATCTGCTCTGCACCCCTTTCATATTCCTGCATTAAAACAAAAGCTGTCGCCAGGGTAGCATGTCCACAAAGGTCAATTTCTCCACCCGGTGTAAACCACCGCAAATGGTATCCGTCTCCCTCCTTCACTGCAAAAGCCGTTTCGAACAAATTATTTTCTATTGTAATATCCATCATCAGTTCATCTGATATCCACTGTTCTAAAATACAGATCGCGGCAGGATTACCCCAAATACGCGATCCGTAAAAGCGTCAACCACATATTGCTTTATCATGTTGAACTCCTCCTTGCCAAAGTTGTCATCATTATAGCATAAAAGCACTGATTTTAAAATCAATTCTTCATAAGACGGTTTATTGCGTTCTTATTTCTGCACAAATTTTTCTTTACTATTTTGCAAAATTTATCTTTATATTATAAATAATTTGCATTTTTCTATATAATATGGTAAAATACAGATATTCTTTTATTGATTTTGAGAGGACTTCAATGAGCAATAAAACTACTTTATCCGAACAGATTTATCAGGAACTTTTCCACGATATCACAACACAAAAACTCATATTTGGGCAGAAACTGACCCTGCACGATTTGAAGAACCGTTTTCAGGTCAGTCAGACACCGGTTCGAGAGGCCTTAACCAGACTGATCGACGATGGTCTAGTTAACTACTATTCCAATTTAGGTGTTGCAGTAACAGAATTCACTGAATCGGATATCCAGAAACTTTATCAATGTATCAGCGAACTTGACGCACTTGCCATCCTTTTCTGCAAAAATTCCTTCACTACAGCGCCGCTTATTTACGAACTTGAAAAAATCATGGAAGCCGGGGATAAATATCTGTCTGAGGGTAATATCGATAAATGGCGATACTATTCTGATGACGTTCATCTCGTATTTTACCGCCATGCCCAAAATCATTACCTAGATGAAGCCGCTAAAAAAGTACGTGCTAAGATTTACTTCTTCTCTAATATGTACTATTATGACGATCCTGTTCATGTAGAAAACATTCATATGGGGCACCGCGAGATTTTAGAGAATATCAAGCTAGGAGATTTTGATGAAGCTGCTAATATCATGCGGCTGCACCTGCAATACAACATGGTATACGCACTCAACGCCTACAAAGAAGCTCCAAAAGCAAAGGATACATTTAAATAACCGCACGCATATTAAAAGACCTGACAATGATTTGCCAGGTCTTTTATACTCGATATTTATTCAGCAGCAGATACTGTATAGTTTGCCAATACAAATTCCTGTGCGCGGTTTACACCGTCCACCACCGCCTTAGAAGAAATGGTTGCCTTGGAAATTGCATCAATTGGAGAGCCCTGTGCAGTTTCGCCTGCAATCACAACCGGCAGATATCTTCCTGTAAACTGACCTTTAAAAGCGTCTGTTGCGATTTTTTCGCCCAGATACTCAGTTTCCTTCTGGCGCAACACATCAATGCCAAGTACTAGCGTGCCATCCGCAGAAATAGTGACAGCCAGTTCAATCGGCTCTTCAGCATTGTAGCCTACTGTAGTTCCCTTTACAACGTAGCCTACCAAAGCACCAGCTGTATCGTACGCTTCTTCCACTGCAGTTACGTTATAGTCTGCTGCATTGGTGCCTGCGATATCAATATCCTGTGTGGAGGCAATGGTAAAGTCCACTTCCACAGGTTCTGTATATTTCTTATTTGCACTGCCATAAATCGCCTCTGAACCAAAAATCACTGCCGCAGAAACTGCAATCATGACAACCAGCGAAATCACCCAGCTGGTAGATTTCGGATTAAAATGTGCACTCTGTTTCATACTATTCCTCCTATTTTATATATTGCTCAAAACCTGCGCTATAGGTCTTTTTATAGTCTTTATCCACCCAAACGGCTTCCACATCGTCCATGGAATCCACAAGACTGCGTCCCTCCTCAATTGACATATTGAAAAGAGTTGTGGACAAGGCATCGCCCAGCGCAGAATCCTTGCAAAGCACCGAAACGCTTGCCATATATTCCGCCGGCATTAGAGTCTTCGGATTGATAATGTGGCAGTATTTCTTTCCATCAACGATATAATATCTCTGATAATCTCCGCTAGTTACTACTGAAAGCTCTGTGATTGCAAGACTCTCAAGGTTTTCCTTGCTGTCAGGGTCAGGACTTTCTATCCCGATGTTCCAAAGTGTCTTCCCATCGTCATTCTTGTAACCGAAGGTTACTACATTTCCTCCGATACTGATTGCCGCCGAGGACCAGAGATTTTCTTTTGCGTAAGCTGAGGCCTCTCTGACCGCAAATCCCTTTGCTACAGCACCTACATCTAAACGCAGATTTGGATCCTTAAAATAAACAGTACGTTTTTCTTTATCAATGATTAAGTCGTCAAAGTCTGTATGTTCTGCCGCCTGCTTCAACTCCTGCATATCCGGAAGATACGCTTTTTCGGGGTTGTTTACAGAATAGGTTCTGCTGTCATGCCAGAGAGAAAGTACTGTGCCAAAGCAAATGTTGGTCTGTCCATTGCTCATATCGTAAACTTCCCGGCAATATTCCAGAAGATCAATAATCCTTTGATCGACCTCTACCGGTTCGTCTTTTGCACGCTGATTGATGACAGCAAGATTCACCATACCATCGTAAGTATTGTAAATATCATACAGCTTATTATATTCTTCCAGCATTTGATGAAAGGTTTCTAAATGGGCATCAAAGTCCTCCTGGCTATTATCGTAAGCAATTACCGTCGAGGCCGTATCAAAGACGTCGATAAAACTTGAGGAAAACCTCTCCGTCTTACCGCCTTCGGAATTCCCACACCCAGTGCATACCATCACAAATGCGATGAATAACAGGATAATTTTTTTCTTCATGTTTACTATGGAAAAGAGAGCAAAGAAGCCCTTGCTCTCTTTCAAACTCCGTCAGTAATTATTTTGCCATTGCAGCTTCAATAGTAGCAGCGATAGCGGAAATTACAATTGTACAGCCAGCCAGAAGTTCTTCATCTGTAGGATATCCATCGCCATCAACAGCTCCAGTAATTTCGTCTACAGTTTTGCCTACTGCCCACTTTTCATAAGCAGCAGCCTGTTCGTACCATTCTTTTTCGATTGGGGAAGCACCCTTCATGTTATAGTCTTCCTTCAATTCTTTTTTAGTCATGTAGCTTCCGGCTTCAACCTTGAATTTTCCGCCGTCTAATGCGCATTTTGCCTGAGAAGCGTCGATGAGGCAAGAAGTAATTTTGCCTTCAGCATCTACAGTTACAGCTGCATAAGCTGCGTCATACTGCAGATTTTCATCGCTGCTCTGATAAGATTTTTCAGCTGTTACAGCCAGCTTCAGAGTATCATCTGCAGAAGCGCCTAAATCCTGTGCATTGTTAACTGCGTTAGTGATTGCTGTTACGATGTCGTTTAAGAAGATAGTGCAGCCGGCAGTCAAATCTTCGTCAGTCGGATAACCGTCTTCACCGATACCAGCAGCTACTTCGTCAGCAGATTTACCTACTGCCCATTCTTCTAATGCGGCAATCTGTTCATACCACTCTTTTTCGATTGGGGAAGCGCCCTTCATGTTGTAGTCTTCTTTCTTTTCCAGCTTGGATCTCAGATCAGCAACAGAGCCGTCATCAGTTCCAAGGTCCGGCTTAATCTGCATTTCGTCAACTTTCAGGCTAACGATTTTGCCGTCAGCATCAACCAGAACAGCAGCAACTACAGAATCGATAGTCAAGGTTTCATCTTCAACATCTGCGATAGAGCTTACTACTGCATAACCAGTCTTTGCTCCAGCCGCATTTGCGTCGCCGCCAGCATTGTCACCACCATCATCAGAGCTGCCACAAGCAGCAAAGGAAAATACCATAGCGAGCGCCAATGCGGAAATTAATAATTTTTTCATCTTCAGCATAGTTTTCTCTCCTAATTTTCTTTTCATATTTTAGTATTAGCGTATAGTTATATTATATCGAACAATCTCTCAATTGTCAATATTTTATCAAAGATTCATGATTACTCAAACACTTTAATAATCTTTCTCGGACACTTCTCCGCACATGCACCGCAATGCGTACATTTGCTGTAATCGATTCTTGCAATGTTATTTTCCATTACAATTGCATCTGATGGGCAGTTCTTTGCGCAAAGCCCACAGCCGATACATCCTGCTTTGCAGGCGTTCATTACCTCTTTGCCCTTAGCAAGAGATATGCACTGCACTCTGTGAGTTGAAGCAGCCGGTACCAATTCAATTAAGTCGTGCGGACAAACTTTGATACACTTTCCGCAGGCAATACAAAGCGCTTCGTCTACAACGGCTTTCTTATCGATGATACGGATTGCTCTCTCCGGACAAACCTTTGCGCAGGAACCATAGCCCAAACAGCCATATTTGCAGGCATACGGGCTGGAACCCGGCATTTTAGCCGCATAAGCACAGCTTTCGATACCGATGTACTGATAATCCACCTGTTTCATGTCGCTGGTTCCGTTACATCTGACATAAGCAACCATTTTCTCCATGTCGCCTACTTCCTGTCCCATAATCTTTGCGATTTCCTCTGCAACAGGCTTACCACCTACAGGACATGCAGTTACTGGAGTGCTGCCTTCTGCAATGGCTTTTGCAAGGGCGTCACAGCCTGCGTAGCCACAGCCACCACAGTTACTGCCGGGTAACACTTCACGAACTGCCACTTCAAGCTCATTGACTTCTACGTGGAACACTTTTTCAGCAATACTGAGCGCAATACCGATGATTGCACTAATCGCACACAGAGAAACGACTGCGATTACAATTTCACTCATATTCATATCTGGTCCCTCCTCTATGCTAACATACCGAATCCATAAAATGCGATAGACATCAAACAAGCTGTCATTAATACAGCCGGTGTTCCCCTGAAGGAATCAGGGAAATCATTAGTCTCGCTCTTTTCTCTCACACCCGCCATGATAATGATGGCAATACCAAAGCCGACAGCAGTTCCAATTCCGGATACAACACTTGTGATGAAGTCATTTCCTGACTGCACGTTGGTCAGCGCTGTACCAAGCACCGCACAGTTGGTCGTAATCAACGGCAGGAATACACCTAAGCTCTGATAAAGCGGCGGAATAGCTTTCTTCAGGAATAGCTCTACAAGCTGTACCAGAAAAGCGATTACCATAATGAACACGATAGTTCTCAGGTAAGTCAAATCAAACCTTACCAGCAAGTAATCATAGAGCAAGCTGGACACTGCGGAAGCAATAGTAATAACGAAGATTACTGCACCACTCATACCAGCAGCTGTTTTTACATTCTTAGATACACCTAGAAATGGACAGATTCCTAAAAACTGACTCAATACAACATTGTTAATCAGCGCTGTTGTAAGAAGTACTAAAAATAAGCTGTTACTCATTTGCCTCTACCTCCTCACATACAGCCGGGCACTGCTTGCAGTTGCCGCTGCAGCCACCTTCACCTTTGACATGACGGTTAGCCCCTTTCAATTTTAGCTTGTTCTGAATCATACAGAGTATGGACAGTACGAAAAACGCACCTGGTGCCATGACGAAAATAGAAATCGGTTCATAGCTTTCCGGCATAATCTGTATGTTGAAAATGGTCCCATTACCAATCAGTTCTCTCACCATACCGATAACGGTAAGCCCTAGGGTAAATCCAAGGCCTATGCCTACACCATCAAAGATGGATAGGAATGGTCCATATTTGGACGCATAAGTCTCTGCTCTTCCTAAAATGATACAGTTTACTACAATCAGAGGAATAAAGATTCCTAGACTTTCATAAAGGAATGTCATATATGCATGCATCAAAAGTTCCACAATTGTTACAAATGATGCAATAATGATGATATAAACCGGTACTCTGACACCGTTTGGAATCACCTTCCGTAAAAGTGAAATGATGAGATTCGACATAATCAGTACCGCCATGGTAGCGATACCCATACCGAAACCGTTGCTGGCACTGGTAGTTACTGCAAGAGTCGGACACATGCCGAGCATGAGCACAAAGGTTGGATTTTCCTTGATGATGCCGTTATATAATCTTTCTAATACTGCTTTCATCTACCTCACGCTCCTTTCAGTTCATTATTGTAATACTCAATTGCACCGTTTACCGCTGTCAATACAGCATCCGTTGTAATTGTCGCACCAGCAATCATGTCAATTTCATTGTTTTCCTGCTTTGCACCAGAAGAAACGTGGGAAACAGTCGCTGCCTTCATACCGATAAACTGCGCTGCAAACTCATCGCTGGTACACTGTCCGCCAAGGGTCTTTGTCTCGTTACAAATCAGCGTGGAAAAGCCTTTGATGACTCCATCGCTTCCGATTCCCAGTGCAATCTGTAAATCTCCATCATAACCATTATGTGCAGTTACAATAACGACATAGCCTTCGCCCTTTGCATCTTTGACCTCATTGACTGTATAGTCTTCACCGCTGACTTCACTGAATTCAATGTCTGTCAATTCTTCCGGAGCAATGCCCGGGAACGCTTTTTCCATCGGGTCTGCCTCCTCTGTCGGCGCAAGCCCTCCGCCGAAGTTAGCTTGGTAGAATGCGATGGCTGCATTGGCTGCATCGGTTACAGCACCTGTCGTAATGGTTGCACCGCCAATAGCATCAATTTCATTGTCAGCAGAAGCGCCAGTCTTGCTATATGCGAGCTGTTCTGCTTTTTTTCCTTTAAATTGCTCTGTAAAAGCAGGCTCTGTACACTTGGAGCCAAGTCCTGCAGTTTCCGAATGGGATACTACATTAAACCCTGTCAATGTGCCATCAGAAGTAATTCCGACTGCAATCTGAATGTTACCGCCGTATCCGCTAGGGGAAGTTGCTGCGATAACATAACCCTTTGGTGTCGCACTGGAATCTGCCGGGTCGATTACTGCTAAAACATCGTTAATAAAGCATCCGTCGTATCCTGCTCCAGCCAGCATTTCTGCCGAGCCTTCAAGAAGCGCATCTGTGTTATCAATCTGAGCAAAACCCTTTGCCTCTGGATACACAACTTTGTAAACTTCTGCTCTGGCGTTGATTTCTGCCTGGTCAATCGGACCCTTGGTAACCTGATAGACAACCGATAATGCCAGAATCGCTATAAAAGTAACAACTACTAATACTAATGTATTGGCAACCGTTGCCGTTTTCTTTTTCATGCTTTGCTTCCTCCTTTCGCCTTTTCACTGCCGAAAGGCTTTGGAATTGTAATATTCTCAATCAGCGGAACAAGAAGGTTGCAGATAATAATCGCATAGGACACACCTTCTGCGGAAGAACCTACGGTTCTAAACAGAGCTGTGAACAATCCCAGAAGAATGCCATAGAGTAATTGTCCCTTCGGCGTAATCGGGCTAGTCGCATAATCTGTCGCCATAAAGAATGCTCCTACAAGAAGACCACCAGAAAGAACCTGTGCTAACAGATAATTCGTACTGATGTCACCACCGTTAATCAAATTAATCAGCAGAATAAATGCTGCCGTTGACAGTATATAAGTAAGCGGAATTCTCACAGAAATCACTTTCTTTACAATCAGATAAATACCTCCCGCAAAAATTGCCAGCGCGGATACCTCTCCGATACATCCGCCGTGGAAGCCTAAAAACAATGACAGCAAATCAGGCAGTTCTCCGGCCTTCATTGCTGCAAGCGGAGTTGCAGAGGAAACACCATCCATAGTAAAATCTGTCATTCTTCCTGAAAATGAAATTAACAGAAAACATCTTGCTGCCAACGCAGGATTCATAAAGTTCTGCCCCAGACCGCCAAACAGCATTTTTACTGCAACGATAGCAAAGAGACCTCCCAGTACTGGCATCCACCATATTGCTGTAGCCGGCAGATTGATTGCGAGAATCAATCCTGTCACTACTGCACTGCCATCAAAGACAGTCACCGGTTTCTTGACTGCTAAATCAAATAAAATCTCTCCAATTACACAGGTCACTACTGAAATAATAATTACCTGCAGTGCACCTATTCCGAAATGATACACGCCAAAGGCGAGAATCGGAAGAAGTGCAATGATTACATCCCGCATAATAGACTGGGTCGTACTTTGCTCCCTCACATGAGGAGACACTGAAACATTATACATAAAACACCTCTACTTCTTAACCAATGATACGCATTTCACGCACTTTTGCCTTGCCTAGCTTAAACATCTGCGTGAGTGGAATCTTTGCTGGACAGCCATAAGTACAGCAACCGCACTCCATACATTCCATACCACCTAAACGGTCGAACTTCTCATAATTCTCTGCCTTAATTTCTTTTGCGAGCATTTGCGGAACCAAATCACTCGGACAAACGCCTACACATCTGCCACAATGGATACATGCCGACTGGGCAAGTGCAGCTACATCATCCTGATTGAATACAAGAATCGCAGAGGAGGTTTTCACCACAGGAACATCCAAAGTGCTAAGTGCTGCCCCCATCATAGGTCCTCCGGCAATAAATTTCACTGCGTCCTCTCTCGCACCCCCGGCAGCTTCCAGTACTTCACCGAAAGACATCCCCAGCGGAACATCTAAATTACAAGGCGTATTTACACCCTCACCTGTAATTGTCATAACCCTGTGAATCAGCGGCATATTCTGATATACTGCTTCATATATTGCAAAGCAAGTAGCTGCATTGACAACCAAACACCCTTTGTCCGCCGGCAGCATTTTAGAATTGATTTTTCTTCCTGTCACGGCATAAATCAGCTGTCTTTCGCCACCCTGCGGATATTTGGTCTTCAAAGAAACGACAGAAATTCGCTCTTCGCCTGCAGCCTTTTCCTGAAGCAGCGCAATCGCCTGCGGCTTATTGTCCTCTATTCCGATTACTGCTCTCGCTTTCTCAAAGAGCTTCAGGATAGCTTTGATGCCCAGAATCATTTCATTACTTCTTTCCAGCATTAAACGATAATCTGCCGTCAAATATGGCTCGCACTCTGCACCATTGATAATAATGGTATCGATATCCTGCGGATTCTTCGGAGAAAGCTTCACTCCGCTAGGAAAACCTGCACCGCCTAGACCGACAATACCAGCTTCTGTAATCGCATCAATAATTGCTTCTGCTGACACGTTGTCCAAATCACGGCTCTCACCATAACCATCTACGGTTTCATTCACATTATCGTTTTCGATTATAATACAGTCTGTTTTTTCTCCGTTTACAACAGTTCGCTTTTCAATGGACTTTACCGTTCCTGACACTGCGCTGTAAATTGAAGCAGAAATATACCCGTCAGATTCTGCAATCATTTGTCCTTTTAGTACACGTTCACCCGGTGAAACAATTGCTTTCGCCGGCGCTCCAATATGCTGCAGCAAAGGATATACCATGGTATTTGTCGCAGAGACAGAAGTGATAGGACTATCTTTGGATAGCTCCTTCCCTTCATACGGATGAGCTCCTTTTTTTGCCTTATTTTGACTCATTCAATCACGCTCCTCTTATTAAATAGGCAGTTTTATATCTTATTCTAGCATAGTACTTTAGTACTAGCAACGATTTTGTTAATTTCTTGACAAAATTTCCTAATATATGTATAATATTTTTTAATATATATTATTCAGTCTATTCCATCTACTGTTTTGCCTTTCGATATCCTGCCTCAATCGCTTCTTCCTCTGAATCAAAAATAATCAGATTCTTGGAATCTTCCATCTCCTCATAAGCTCGCTGACCCGGGCAGTGATAAATCTTAGAGCGTTTATTACCCCTTATCTCTTCGACAATTTTCTCCTCTTCATCATCCTGCGCTGCTGCATTATTTAGGTCGAGTCGATTAGCCCCATTGCTGTAATCAATTTCGATTCCTGGCTGTACATTATAAACAAATACATTAAAACAAACACCCTCGCCATCGTCCTCCACAGAATATCCTTCCATCTGCACTCCTCTGGCTACTAAATCGTTTCCATCATAAATTGGCGTTACACGATACAACACATGTCCGCCTGTTTCTTTTACATAATCCGCCACCATATCCTCAAAGGGAAGCATTCCGTCCACATTCATATATCTGGTGCCGGTAATGAGATTTTGCTCATTGGCATTCTCTCCAGTTAGCTGATATCCCAGAAGATGGCAGCGATTATAAAGATATTTTCCGTCTACAATGTCGTATTTGGCAAGCTGCCAGCCAGACGGCTTGACCATGCCGATGCTGCCTCTCTTTTCGGTGGGCATTAAATCCCTGCCTACATTGGCAAAAGCAACACCGCAGCGTCCAAGACGGTCCAGATCGCTATATGTCTCAAAGGATTCTGTGGACATATCTGCTTCTGAAAACGCTGGCATATTATCTTCCAGTACAACATAAGGGCTGTTCTCATAAGGCGGAATTTCTGAAAGAGAATAAGACGCAGTCTCTGAAGTTTCTAAAATCCCCATCTGCTCAAGCTGACTGCACCCGGACAATAATACTGTCAAAGTTAAAATCAGTATTAAAACTCTATTCTTATTATAAAACAATTTGTATAAATCCATTCCTGCACGCTCCTATCTATTTATTCTATTTCATTATCCCAAAAGAACATTCGTTCGTCAAGAGCTATTTTCAAAAAAAGAAAAACTGTGCATTCAATGTGGCACTGAATGCACAGTTTGGATCCTATCTCTTTTTACACACTTCTATAAGACTTTGTTCCGCCAATACGAGTCACCTGATAGATTCCTCGAGTTGTAATCTGCCGTTCTGCCAACACTCCCCGCACCCGTTCTATTGAGTCAATCCTCAGATAGAGTCCGGTGCTGCAGGAATGGGTTATCTGCGGAGGCAACTTTCGCAGGGCAGCATGAAATCCATTTTCCTCCAGGACATCTTTGGCATAGGCTGCTTTATAAAAAGAAGAAAAGGAAAGAATATACTCATTCTCCATGGTAGTCTCCTTCTATGTGCTTCTGAAATCAGAATAAATTTTTTATCTTCCGTATGTAATAGGTTAGGAAGGAAACTTTCTTTACATCTCTGTCGGACACCAGATCGTAGGTGCCTGCTTTTTCTTTTCCGATATATACAGTCAAAGTGCCTACTTTGTCACCTTTTCGCAGAGGCAGTTTTATGTTCTTATTTATGGTAACTTTACATGCCGCCTGCTTTTCTTCTCCTTTTTTAACAAAAGCTGTTATTTTTTCGGTAGTTAATGCTTGAAAAGAATAAGGTTCTCCTTTATCAAGGGTCACTTTTTTCATGCGCTGCCCCTTGTCTGCCAAGGTGACCGACGCATAGTTGGCAAATCCGTAATTCAAAAGCTTTGAAACTTCTTCAAACCGGATTTTTGAAGTCTTTGCACCTAACACCACGGCTATCAGCGTAGTATCATCCTTTGTCGCCGAAGCAGAAAGGCAGAAGCCCGCCTCCTGAGTGAAGCCAGTTTTTATACCATTAGCACCGGGATACTGTTTGATTAATTTGTTGGTATTGGTCAGTCCGAACTCCTTTTCTTTTCCGGGAAGCCCAACCTGTATCGTCGTCTGCCAGGTATTAAACCATTTTTGCGTGTGCTCGTGCTTCAAAAGCTTTTGCGACATCACTCCTATATCATATGCACTGGTGTAATGATCTGCTACAGGTAATCCGTTGGTATTTACAAAGTGCGTATCCCTCATGCCAAGTTCTTCAGCCCGCTTATTCATTTTTTCCACAAAAACTTCTTCACTGCCCGCAATGTATTCCGCCGTAGCAACACATGTGGCGTTTAATTGGGAGAACTTTTGGGAGCATTTCTGTCTGTTTTTTAAGCAATCCTGAATTTATAGTTGACTTCTACAGTGTGATCTTCAAATATGTAAATGCTGTCAATCAAATTCAAAACCATTTCTCTCGTTAATTCTTTTACATCGAAGTTATCTGCAAAATTCTCCAGCCAGGAACCGAAATCGGCTTTTCCTTCAGGTTCAACTTGCTCTCCTTTGCACTTCTGAATTTTTCGCTGCAGTTCTTTTTCTCTGTCGTCATAGTTTTCTTTCAGCTTTACATATTCAGACTTGTTTAAGAGTCCGTCTGCGAAATTTTCAAAGGCCTTAGCCTTATAGTTTCCTATTTTCTTCAGTTCCTCATTAAGCTCATTCAGCTTGTATGCTCTGTCTTCACTGCCGCTGATACACTTAAACGCTCTTATTCTGCCTTTGCTTTCGCTGCTCAATATAACCTTAGCCTGCTGCTGCAAATCCTTCAGAATTATTTCCTTCAATGTATCTTCACGGATGTTATGGCTGGTACAGTATCGGTTGCCAAATCTTTTATACTCACTGCAAATGTAGCATTTATGTCTTTCACCATTCTTTTTCCTCTTTGTGTAATATGGTGTCATAGGCTTTCCGCAGTCTCCGCAAAAAAGTCTTCGGGCAAACAGCCCTTCATTCAAGAGGTGAATATTCGTCTCTCTGTGTCGTTCTGTAAGCCTTTCCTGCACCCTTCGAAAAGTCTGTTCATCGATAATCGGTTCATGAGTATTTTCAACCCGGATCCATTCTTCTTCCGGCACAGCCTTTTTTTCTTTTGTTTTATATGATCGTTTCACACACTTGTTTTGAACCAAATGCCCAATGTACACTTCATTTTTAAGAATGGTATTGATCGTCTGGAAGGACCAGCGGCTGCTTTCTCCATATTTCTCATTGGCATTATGATAATTCAAATGAAGTACCCGCCTCTTATATTCCGAAGGGATAAGAACGCCTTCTTCAGTAAGAATACAGCCGATTTTGTCCTTGCCGATTCCACTCAGATACATATGAAATATCCGTTTTACAATGCCTGCCGCATATGGATCGGGAATCAGCAGATGATGATCCTCCGGCGATTTGACATAGCCATAGGGAGCAGATTGTCCTAAAAACTGGCCTTTCTGCTGTTTTATCTTAAAACTTGCCCTGATAGATTCTGACAGGTCTTCACAATACCACTCGTTGATCAAGGCATTAATCTGTCTTGATTTTTTGTTTCCCTTAACCGCCGTATCCACATTGTCCACCAGACTGATGAACCGAATTCCCCAGAGTGGAAAATCATGATGCAGATATTTCTCCAGATGTTCAATATTTCTGGTAAATCTAGACTGACTTTTTGAAATCACTACATCAAACTTTCTTGCTTCCGCATCGTGAATCAGTTTCTCAAAACCCGGTCTGTCATCATAAAGACCGGAATAGTCGTCATCCTTATATATGTCATATAGCTCAAAACCGTTTTTTTCAACGTAATCAAGAAGCATCATCGTTTGATTGATGATAGATTGACTCTCCTGTTCTTCGCATTCCTTGTCAAGATCTTCCTTAGATAATCTGCAGTATATTGCCGCCTTTAATTTCATTGGTACTCCTTTCCCGACAATATTTATAATGATTTGCTCTATATTACCGGATTATTTCCCTGCTGTAAACTTTGCGTTACTACCATTTTAATAATTTTAATCATACAATTCTCCAAAGATTCATTTCCATAGTTACACCTGATGGTATATCCACTGGATGTTTTTTCGTTTTTCAAATTCATTTTTCTTTCTTTCATCTCTTTATCACCCCATATAATCTATGATTAAATTGCATTAACATGTCCCCTTTTTTCATTTTTCTTTCTAAACAAAGCAACACAAAGTGATGAGTCTTAGTTTACCCTTCTCTTTCTTTATTCCGAACCGCTATTTTCCTGACCCAAAAGACGACTGTTCTTTTTCTTCACAAAATAGTCAAATCCCAGCCGAACTCCGCAGTATGTACAAATGTCTTTATGATTGTCCTTTGGATTCACCCTCCATATTCTGTACTGCTCATTCCAGTTAAACTGATTCCTGCACTTTGCACACAGTGTGAGTATCATTGGTGTTATCTTTTCAAGTTCCAGACTGACTGCAAGTGCCCGGTCAATTTCTTTCAACTGTTCAGGGCTCAAATGTCCCAGCTTTCGAATGAGCCTGGTTTTATCAATGGACTTTGGCTGCTCTAACAGTACCATGGAGGTTTTTAGTAGTCCGCCTGTATCTTTGAGCCGAATATGTGTCGGTAAATCACGCTTTACTTTTGCAGTAATCGGCGCAACAATAACCAGCGGACTGTAGCGGTTTCCCATATTGTTCTGTATAATCAGCACAGGTCTTGTTCCCCCCTGCTCACAGCCAAGACCGCAGGGAAGCTGCGCCATAAAGATATCTCCTCTTTTTATCATAATTTTTTCCTTTTCCGTTGTCATACTTTATGTAAATCTCAGTGAAACGGCTGCCTGCGAATCAGCTCCACGAGGTCTCCCTCCCCCGACTCTGTCCGGGCTGCCCCCATTGCGATGTCTGTGGCTGGGCAGGAGTATCATTGTTACTGTTATGGGTCATGGCAAATCCGGAAGCAATCCGGATCTTCAGGCAGATAGTTCTCGCTCTGACAGTTTCTTTTCACTGCCGTCCCGGCGTATCTCCTGATGTGCTTACGCTTTTGGCGATCATAACAGGAATGTATTTACTGAGACAGTATTCAGTTGTCAAGGTTCAAAGGTTCTTTCCTGTTCCTTTCACTATAGGTATTGCTGACTTTTTTTCATTTTGTCCCGCAAAAAGTTCGTATTTTTTTCAGAACATGATTTTTCCGTCTGTCAATGGTTGACTTTCCCACACCATACAATTTGGCCAGTTCTCTTGTGGTGTACCCTTCTTCGCTAAAATACAACAGATTAATCAGCTGCTTTTCCTCCGGCTCCAGCATCATTAAGGCTTCCCTCAATCTTTCACGTTCTTCCTTTTTGCATAATGCTTCATCCGGACCGCAATCCTCTGCTTTCAATTCTTCCAGCAGAGTCCCGGCACCAAACCGGTTATCCAGATACTCCGGTTTTGGGGCCTGTTCGCTTTGCTTCTTCAGGTACTGATGGCGGTTATACTCCCGTTTCCATTGTTCATAGACTTCCTTCGATGTCTCTATCACAATTTCACTGCAGTCATAGTCAATGTCATCTGTAAGCAGAATAAAGTATCTCTTTTCATGCTTCATTTCCGAGACGATCTCCCGAAATGCTTTCCCGCTGACTTCAATTAATGTTCCAATGTTTTCTTCATTTTCATTATCCTTTACCAGATATATCTTTCTTTTCATTTCCATGCGCTCCTTTCAGATTTTCGATAACTTTCAAAATCTGAAAGATCATGGATAAGCTGCGGTTCGCTCTGCCCATATCCGTTTCATAGGTCTTCCTTTCGGGCAAAACGAAAGCCACTGATTTCTATCAGTGGCAAAGATTGCAAAAAGAAAAAGAGCCCGGCAAAACAAAGCCCTGATAATTCAGGTTACTTTCGTTTTGCCAGGCTCTCCAGTCCAGCTCTTCACAAACTCTTGATTCTGAGGCCGAATCTGCAGATTCTCAGCCTGCTCTGACGGTACCATCAGAATCTCACTGATTCAGTTGTTTTATGCCTGTATCTTCTTTCAAATGGCAGGGAAGCCTTCATGAAATACTTCCTGCTGCGAAACAGGCAAAGGTTAGAATAAAATTCTCACCCTTTATTTTCTCCACGTGCTGCGTGATACTCTGACAGCTGCAGCACTCCTGCGTAATACTTGATGATCAGGCCCTGTCTGCATTTGGGACACTGTACCTCTATCTTATTTGCATCCTGTGCACGAAACAGCATCTTCCCACAGACCGGACAGTAAACATAGTATTCCTTACTCACACAGCATCCCTCCTTTGCCATGTATTCCTGCCATTTTAAACTGTAGCCAAGGGACTTACCTCATCATCAGCCGGAGTATTTCTTCGTTCTCCCTTTTCCCCGCACTTCCTGATGGTGATAACTCTGCATTTGGTTGTTCTTTCATCCCTGTAAAATTCTTTTTCATTCAGCCTCTTTTTCAAACCCATCGACCTCGCAATCAATTTAACTTTTTAATGACATTTACGGCTACACCCTGGATTCTGCAGTCAGAAACCAGAATATCCTCCATCTCCGAGTTTTCCGGATGAAGTCTGATCTGATCTTCTTCTTTGTAGAATCTTTTCAGAGTCGCCTCCTCATCCATCAGTGCAACAACGATTTCTCCGTTCTCCGCACTGTTCTGCTGCCGGATGACAACCAGATCGCCGTCTCCGATGCCTGCCTCAATCATGGATTCTCCATGTGCCCGGAGAATGAAGAACTCACCGTCTCCGAATAGTGATGCAGGGAGGGAAACATACTCTTCGATATTTTCTTCTGCGAGTAGTGGAACCCCGCAGGAGACACTGCCGAGTACAGCAGCCCTGTTCAGTTTCGGAGCAGTCTTTTCCATGATATTGGTGGTAATCACCTTGTTTGCGTAGGATAGCATGCCGTTTTCATTCATCTCCACGATGTACTTGTAAACAGTACCTTTTGCAATTCCCACACACGCGGCAATCTCTGCCATCGAAGGAGATTGATAATGCTCCAGATAATACCGGTTCACACAATCCAGAATTCTTTTCATTGTTTCTGTGCTTTTGCTTCTCATTGTCATCTCCTTTTCTAAAAGAAACTTTTCGTTTCCTTTAGATTCATTATATACTATTTGTGACAAATTGCAAGAGAGAAAAATAAAAAAGACAAAATGTGCAGGTCTGAAACTAATATATACCCCTTTATCGGGCGAACCAGTAGAGGGGTATATATCACTCAAATATTCTCTTCTTTGTTTTTCTCTTAAGATTTAAAAACAATCATTAGAACGTATAAAAATCACTCTTTGCTAAGAATGGGGAGCAAAAACAGTCCCCTACTTCCAGATAATAATCCGAAACTTCTTCCCTTGATATCCATACTTCCAATACTCCAGCCGTTTAAAGCTATTGCGATAGGAGTCTTCAGTGATGCGTATTTTTTTGTACCCTGCTTTTAGTATAAGCGCTTTGTCTTCTTCCGGCTGTTTTGCAGTTACCATAGGAAGTTTCCTAAACATACCGGTATCATCACTGTGCGTAGCTTTTTCAGGAATTCTCCTCTCCGTAATCAGAATAATTGCCTGAGACAACAGCCTCCACGCTGATTTTTTTAAACTTTTTTCTCCTCTGCGATAATCACCATCATAGATAATTACTTTACCGCCTGGCTTTAATACCTCTCGCCACCTGACAAAAGCTTTCTCAGGATCATATAATGTCCATACCACATCCCTGGAGATAATAACATCGTAGCTTTCTGCAGCTTCCACAGGCAATTCTACAGCATCTTCTACCTCAACCACAGCCTCGGCACTTTCCTTTTTCAGATTCCGGGCTGCACAGTCTACCATGCCTTCAGCCCCGTCGATAGCTTTTACCCGATGTCCCAGTCTGGAAAGCATAATAGATAGAAACCCTGGTCCACAGCCCACATCCAGCACATCTAAAGGCTCTTCTCCCAGAATCTGTTTCAGCTCTCTTGACCAATGAATTACATCTCGTCTGTTAGACAGCTGGGTCTGTACCAGGCGGTCATAGCTGTTTGAGTCCTCTGTCCACGCATCCTCTATTTCTTTAAACATAAGTTTATCCTCCCTCTTATGGCAATACATCTATTTCATCCCAGCACAGACCTTCATAAGACGTCGGAGCAATCTTTAGTCCTGTTACTCGTTCTTTGTTATAGATAACAGCGTTCTTCGGATAATACAGGGGTACTGTCACTGCTCGATCATTCATTTTAGATAGAATAGAATTGTACAGCTCTGTCCTTTTTTCCTCATCTAAAGTCTTTAATACTACACCGATCTCCTTACTGATTTCTTCATCATACCAGCATACCGCCTGGTTTCCCTCTGTCTGATAGAACATACTGCTCAAAAACCCATGAGGATTCCAGGAATCTTCATAAGAACGATAAATCAGCATATCATAATCTCTTGTACTCCAAATAGCATCATAATAGCCTGTGGATTCCATCTGCTCCAGTTTTATCTCTATTCCAATTTTTGCATATTCAGATTGCAGGTATTCGCAAAGCGTTTTCCAGTTGGAATATTCTTCTGTCTGGAAAACCAGTCTAAAGGAAAGCTTTTCTCCATTTTTTTCTAAAATTCCGTCACTGTTCGTATCCTTATATCCGGCCTCCGCCAGCAATTCCCGCGCCTTGTCCACATCATAGGGGTATCCTTTACTGTTTTCTTCCGTTACATAAGGGGTACTAGATGGGAAAATACCAGTTGCGGGGATCCCATCTCCGTCTAGCAAAGTATTTACAATACTCTCTTTATCAATTCCATAATTCAGTGCCTGTCTCACTCTCTCGTCCTGAAGCTGTTCATTTTCATAGTTTAAAATCAAATAAAAAGTTCGCACAGGTTCTCCTTCTATGGTGTCTAATGACTCTTCACTGTCAATGATCTGTCGACTCTCTGAAGGGATGTCCGCCAGACAAATATCCGCATCACCGCTCTGCATGGCCATAATTCTGGCCTGCCCATCGTCCACTTGTTTCAGAATAATTCTGTCCACCTTTGGCTTATCTCCATAATAATAAGGATTAGGCACCATTACCACTTCCTGATTAGTTTTATAACTCTCTACCATCCACTGTCCGGTACCAATCATCTCTTTAAAATTACCTTCCTCGTCCAGACTTTTTTCTCCTAAAATGCGATAAGGCCGTGGATAAGTAAATTCGGTTAAAATTGAATAAGCTACATCGTCAAAGACGAAAGTAACCGTATAATCATCCACCTTTTTCACATCTTTGAGAGCTGCAGAAAATGTCAGCTTATCCTCCCAGCGAGAAGCGTTGAACAGCACTGTATCAGCATTAAAATCGCTACCATCAGAAAATTTTACATCATCTCGCAAATAAAAGGTATATTCCTTTCCATCCTCACTAATTTCCCATTTCTTTGCCAAAGCCGGCTCAATTTCACCGCCTTCCCCATATCTCACCAACGGATCATAAACCATTTCAAATAAACGAAAATCTTCATTAATACCGGAAATGGTGTCTGCTTCTTCCGGTTTCAGATCCGAAGAGACCAATACCGTCACTTCTTTTTCATTCGATTTTTCCGTATTTGTGGAAGCATTCTCTCCACCGTTTTTGCTGCAGCCTGTAAAGAACAGTGCAGTACATAATACAACAGCCACTGTTAATTTACTTATTTTTCTTAACAACATATCGTTTCTCCTTTTCTTTTATTTTTTATAGCAATGACAGGCCACCCAGTGTCCTTCTGCTATAGGTGTCAATTCAGGTATCTCCTGTTTGCAAACTTCCCTGCATCGCTCGCACCGACTTTGATAACTGCATCCGGTTCTTGCAAAAATAGACGGAACCAGTGGTTTTCCCTTTTCCATACCAAGCTTACGCTTTCTTGGATCAGTTGCAGGAACAGAGTGAAACAGAAGCTGTGTATAGGGATGCTCTGCCATCTCCTCAATGCAGTCAGTTCGTTCTATATATTCAACCACCCGTCCTTGATACATAATTGCCACTGCATCACAGACATAGGGCACATTGGATAAATCATGGGTAATCAAAAGATAGGTGACATTAAATTCCTCCTGCATTTCCTTGAGCAGATTCAGAATCTGTTTCCGAATGGAATAATCAAGACTGGATACCGGTTCATCACAGATAACCAGCTCCGGATGCAACACTAAGGCCCTGGCAATATTTGCCCGTTGGCACTGACCTCCGGATAGCTGACTGACATAGCGATTTTTCAACTTTGCTTCCAGCCCTACTTTCTCAAGCACTTCTTCAATGGCATCGTCGTATTCTTTCCTAGAAAGCGATACATAGTTTTTCATAACCTCCCGAATACTCTCTCCAATGGTATAAGTAGGATCAAATACACTGTTACTACTTTGGAAAATCATCTGCAAATTCTTTCGCATGGGACGCAAATCTCGTTCCTTTTTGCCATGTACTGCTTCTCCTTTAAAAAAAACCTTGCCTCCTGTAGGCTTTTCCAGCCCCGCCGCTAGCATACCAAAAGTAGTCTTGCCACTCCCACTCTCGCCAATCAAAGCCAAAGATTTTCCCTTCCATAGTTTCAAGGAAACACCATCCACGGCTTTTACCACCGAAAGTCTGTTATTCTCTACAATTTTTTCTTTTCCGTAATATTTTTTCAGATTCTCTGTCTCTAATAAAAGTTCCACTTCTTCCGGCTCCTTTACAAAATGGAATTTAAAAGTTTCTTCGTATATGCATGCTGAGGATTTTCAAAAATTGTATTCACCTCTGCATTCTCAACAACTTTCCCGTCCTGCATAATACAGACGTCGTCGGCAATTTCCGCTACCACCCCTAAATCATGGGTGATAAACAACACCCCCATCTCCTCTTCCCTGCTCATCCGATAAATCTCTGTTAAAATCTGCTGCTGTACGGTTACATCCAATGCAGTAGTGGGCTCATCTGCAATTAGAAAAGACGGTTTAAGTCCCATCGTAATCGCAATCATCACTCTCTGGCACATACCACCAGAGAGTTCAAAAGGATATTTTCTCATTAAAAGCTCTGAATCTTGCAGATTCACTGCTTTTAAGCAAGAAACAGCCTGGTCATAGGCTTCCTTTTTGCCAATTCTCTGATGCTGCATAATTCCTTCTATCATCTGGTTGCCCACAGTATATAAAGGATCCAGGGAAGTCGATGGATCCTGAAAGATCATACCCATGACCGTTCCGTTTAATTCTTGACGTTCCTTACTTGTCAGTTTTTGAACATTCATTTCGCCTAGGAAAATTTCTCCGGATCGCACTTTGGCATTTGGGGGTAATAAATTCATAACTGCTAAAGAGGTCACGGATTTTCCGCTTCCGCTTTCTCCCACAAGGGCTGTTACTTTTCCGCGTTTGACTTCCAGACTGACACCTTCTACTGCAGAGATAATGCCTCCTTTTGTCTTGAATTCCACATGCAAATCCCTTATTTTAAGTGATCTATTGTCCCGAAATTCCATTTTTCATTCCCTCTCCTAACAAGTTAAAAGCCATTACAACAATTACTATGACAATACCCGGGTAAACCATCAATTGTGGGAATGTCTGAATATAGTTTTTACTGTCACTTAGCATAATGCCCCATTCCGGTGTAGGCGGCTGTACACCCAAACCGATGAAAGAGAATCCGGCGATTGCCAAAATGATGGTTCCGATTTCCATTGCTGCAAGGGCGATGATGGAAGGAGCAATATTACGTAATATATGTTTAAAAATTATCTGACCTTGCTTACAGCCTCCTGCCTTTAATGCCATCATATAATTCTGCTCCTTTACCTGCATAGTGAGGGACCGTACCAGTCTGGCATAACCTGCCCAGTATACAAAAGACATGGCCAAAACCAGATTTTTACCGTTTGCACCCAGAGTACCCGCTATAGCCAGTGCCACAATAAAACTTGGCATAGCCATAAAAATATCAATGACCCGCATGATAAACAAATCCACTTTGCCGCCCACATAACCTGAAATCAGTCCAATGGGTACACCCACCAGCAACGTGATAAACAGCACAATAGTACTATACAAAAGAGAATTTCTGGTGCCCCAAATTAATCGAGAGACGATGCATCGTCCCAGCTGATCAGTTCCCAGCCAATAGGTAGCGCTGGGTCCCTCCAGCTTTTGAGCAACATCTACCAAAAATGGATCATTTGGCGCAATTATTGGCGCCAATATGGCAATTACCACAAAAATGCTTACAATGGTAAGCCCGATTTTTATCTGAAACTGGCCCAACATCTTCCGCCAACGATTCTGTTTTACGCAAGCCATTTCCAGGATTTCTACTTTTTTCTTCATCACGATCACCTACCTACTTTAACTGAATTCTGGCATCCACTACTGAATAAATAATATCGATTAGTAAGTTCATCAATACCACAAAACAGGCCAATACTAGAATAAAGCACTGCAAAAGTGGCAAATCCTTTGTATATACTGCTTCAAGAGCCATTTCTCCTATTCCCTTGATAGAAAAAATAGATTCAATGACTGCTGAACCGCATAACAGACCCACGCACATGGTACTCATTTGGGTGATAACCGGTAGAATCGCATTTTTCATTCCGTGTTTTAAAATAATACGAAGGTTAGAAATCCCCTTGGCTTTACATGCACGAATATAATCCTTTTTCAGAACCTCGCTTAAATTTGCGCGTATAAGCCTGATTAAAATACCAAAATATCCCATATCCAAAGTAAATGCCGCTAGAACAGGAATTCCTGCGGTTGTCCCTTCTATGACAGAAATGACTCCCAGTTTTACGCCGAATATGTATAACAGCATCAGACCAATCCAAAACGAAGGCACGGATACACTAAAAAAGGAAAATACCTGTACAATTTTATCTATCCATGAGTGCTCCCATACTGCAGAAATCATGCCCAGAAAGATAGAAACTATAATCAATATAATAAACGCTGTCGCCGCCAGCTTTAATGTAACCGGCAATCGGCTTATGAATTCTTCCATCGCCGGCTTCTGCGTGGAATAAGATTCCCCGAAGTCGCCGTGAAGCGCATTTCCCAGCCATCGTACATATTGCTTATAGATAGGCTGATCCAAACCGTTTTCATGCCGTACCTGCTCAATTTCCGTCTGTGTGGGATGTTCGTAAATCTGCTCTGCTAATACACGAGCCGCATCTCCGGAGGAGAACATACTGAGCCCAAACACAAGGATGGATACTACCAGCAGAATCGGAATCAATGTCATCAGTCTTTTTATTATATACTTAACCACGTTTTCCCTCTTCTCTATTTTTATTCTTCTTCCATCTGCATGGAAATCAACTCTCGAAAGAAACCTTCCTCTGCCATCAAATCTTCATATGTACCGTTCTGTACTACATGACCTTCTTTTAATACCACAATTCTGTCCGCCGAACGAATGGTAGATAACCTGTGAGCTACAATTAAAGTGGTTTTGTTCTTACTGAAACGACGAATAGACTCCTGAATTTCTCGCTCGTTTTCTGTATCCAGATTGGAAACTGCCTCATCCAGAATTAAAATTGGGGCATCCTGCAGTATCGCACGGGCAATGGCAATTCGTTGTCTCTGACCTCCGGAAAGCTTAGCTCCGCCTTCTCCTGCAATAGTTTCATAGCCATTCTTCATATCTAAAATAAAATCATGTGCCAAGGCCATTTTAGCCACATTCTCAATTTCTGCATCAGTCGCTTCCGGTTTACCAAGTCGGATATTCTCCCGAATGGTGTCCCGAAACAAATACACATCCTGAAGCACTACGGATGTCAAACTCCTTAAGTTCTCCAATGTCATGTCCTGCAAATTACAACCACCAATAGACACATTGCCACTTTCCGGGTCCCAATAGCGTAATATCAGCTGAATGCATGTACTTTTTCCCGCTCCCGAAGGGCCTACCAGAGCCACTGTCTCTCCGGGATTTACTGAAAAGGAAATCTGTTCCACTGCCAGATCCAAGTCGTTCCTGTAGCGAAAACTCGCTGATTCAAACTGAATCCCGGGAACCAATTGTTTTATGTCTATGTCCTTTCCTTTATCCTCTACCTGAGGCTTCGCTTCCAAGACTCGATATACCCGATCAGCTGCCGCAAAAATAAGTCCGAAATTCCGAGCAGTGTTGCACACTTCCACAACCGGTCCCAAGACCATACCCGCCAGCACTACTACAAGTGGATACA
Organism: Anaerotruncus sp. 80; assembly: GCF_009936115.1. Classification (NCBI taxonomy): domain Bacteria; kingdom Bacillati; phylum Bacillota; class Clostridia; order Eubacteriales; family Oscillospiraceae; genus Anaerotruncus; species Anaerotruncus sp. 80. The sequence continues at coordinate 13,126 of NZ_QWES01000010.1, read as the reverse complement.
TGGCTGTATCTATTTGTCCACTGGCTGACAAGCCTGCAGCTACTGCTGCTACACAAATCATAGAACACCCCAGAACGACCTGTAGAAAAGCACCTTCAGTTCCCAGCCTCTTTCCATAAATTAATTGACTGTCGTAGAGACGACTCATATAGAATTCATTCTTTTTTTGGTATGAATTTTTATAATTCAAAGATAAGATCTCTTTTATTCCCTGAACGCCCTCCATAGTTACCGCATTTGCTTCCCCAAGGTGTTCTCTTACTTTTATTCCCTGAAGATCTGCCTTTTCTCGCATCCAGACAGGTATACAAATAACCGGCACCAAAAAGCAAATCAAAATAAGAGGCAGCGCCCAGAAAATAAAACCCAGGCAAACCAGCAGAATTAACGGCACTAACACTGCCACCAGAATACTTCCGAAAGAATGAGCAAAGAACCATTCCAGAATCTCCACATCGCTCATCAGCGTAGAAGCCAGCTGACCAGAGCGCATGTTCAATAAAATCGCCGGAGATACCCGCTCAATAGCGGAAAACAGCATGACCCGAAAGTCGGCCAACACTTTAAAGGCCACATCATGTGCAAGCCACATTTCCATAAAATAGAAGAATACCTTGACCGCTACAATTACTATCAAAACTACCAATACTTCAGGAAATTGCTCCATAAGCCGGCTTTCCAGAGCCAGTCCCACCAGATAGGCCCCAAAAACAGAAAGACCTACAGTAGAAAGTTGATTTCCAATGCCGCCAATAACTGCTCCAACCATACGAGCCCAGTAAGCCTTTAGCTTCCCTGATAAACGAACTGCATTTTTAATTCTGATTTTTTCGGTTTTTCTGTCATATTTCTGCATAGTTTTGTGCCCTTACCAACCTTTGATAACTTTGATTATGTCGTAACAATTCCTGATGATTCCCGTATCCCATCACCCGTCCTTTTTCCAGTACATAAATCCTGTCTGCATGCTCCACAGCAGACAGCCGATGTGCGATGACAATCGTTGTCTTGTCTTTCATACATCGGTTTAACGCCTCCTGAATATGCATCTCGTTTTTCATATCCACACTGGAAGTAGCCTCATCCAGGATGAGAATCGGGGTATCTTTTAAAATGGCTCGGGCGATGGAGATCCGCTGCCGTTCACCACCGGACAGGGTTGCGCCTCGTTCCCCCACAATGGTCTCATAGCCTTGTGGAAGTGCTTCAATAAAATTATGAGCATTAGCCATTTTAGCTGCCTCTATCACTTCTGCCTCTGATGCATCCGGGCGTGCCATTTTGATATTTTCCAATACAGTCCCATAAAAAAGATAAGTTTCCTGGAATACCACTGCAATCTGACTACGCAAATATTCCATGGAATAGCTCCGAATATCCTTTCCATCTATTTTCACAATTCCTTCTGTCGCATCAAAAAAACGCAACAGTAGATTGACAATAGTAGATTTTCCAGAACCGGATTTTCCCACAATAGCTGTCACTTTTCCTGGTTCCATGGTCATATTTACTTTCTTTAAGGCATCACCCGCATCCTCCTCATAGCGAAAGGTTACGCCTGTAAGTTCAACCGCCGGCAGTGCACAAGAAATTCTTTGACCGAGAATTCCATCTTCTAAAACTATCGGCTCGTCAAGTACTGAAAATAATTCCTGCGCCACAGATAATCCTAAGTAACTCCCATGCCAATAGATATTTAAATCGTTCAGTGGCTTCATGCACTCGCCGGAAAAAAATAAGATTATTAAAAGCGCGTGGTATTCCAATTTACCCTGGGCCATATGAAAGGCTGCCAACGCTACACTAGCTACTGTTCCTACTGTTGTACAAGCTACAATCACCGCTGAATCCGATAGAGAAATGCTTAAATTTTTCATGGATTCGCCGGCAAATGCCCAAACTCTTTTTGAGAGCTTCTCACCTTCCCTCCGACTAACCCCTAGAGATTTTAAAGTACTCATTCCCTGCATATCGTCAATGTACTGTGAGTTTAAGTCTGCATAATCCTGCCAGTATTTAATCATCACCCGAGATACTGCAGGCATAAAAAGATGAGGTACAATAATGGAAATAACAGCCATTAGCAACATTAAAACTCCTACACTCCAGTCTAAAGACCACATATACACTGTAGAAAAAGTGATTGTTGCCAGCACCACAACAGTCTGAGGCAAGTACTGAGTCAAAAAGACTTCAAGAGATTCGATACCATCAGTAATCAATGACTGTAAATTACCACTTCGCTTATCATTCTTATAGGCCGGCCCCAGCGCCATCAGCTTCCGAAGTATGTCACAGCGTACTTTGTTCTTTACCTTTGCAGCCATTTTTTTTGTATAACCTTCTTGGTATCGGCTAAACCAGGCTCGAATAAGCAGTACTATCAGGCACAAGGTAAACCAGAAACCAATATTCCTAAAAGTAACTCCGTCAAAAACTGCTGTTACACCTTTCGCTAAAAAAAATGCCTGAGTGAAGCTGCACGCCACAATTATTATGCCGATAAAAGTTTTTATCGCCGTCTCTTTCTTTGCATGTTTTAAAAAGGTAATCAATCGCAAGTATTTTCCCATGTTTCACTCACTATTTCTCCGCGCCTACCATAAATGCGGGTGTCAGTCTGTTTATCTCTTTTTCCATTTCATTACAAATCTTGTCCATAATATCAGGCTCTGAAAAAACCTTGGAAAACCTCAGCTCAATAAGATAGTTCAAGTCCCATTGAGGTCGTATCTTATCGCTCATAAAAAGACGGCGGCTTAATTCATCACCTTTTTGCGGATCAGCATGAGCATGAATTTTTCGACCATATTTTTCTCTCACCCTTTTTTCGTTTTCTTCATATCGAATTTGAAGTTTTTCATCATAGAGGTGTCGATACCAGCAGGCATCGAAAATTAACAGTCTTCCTCCTGTTTTCAACACTCGTTTCCATTCCTGATAAGCTCGTTTTGGGTCGTCCAATGTCCAGGTAATATTACGGCATATTACCATATCAAAACTTTCATCGGGAAAGCTTAAATTCTGGCAATCCATGGTCATCAATACAGCACTTTGTCCTTGCCTCTTTACGTTTTCCTTTGCCCTGGCAATCATATTTTCCGTAATATCAATACCAGTTACTTTATGACCTTCTTCACTTAGAATAATAGGGAAAAAACCCGGACCTGTGCCTACATCCAGAATTTTCAGTTTTGCTTTTCTGGGAGCATAGGACAGGATCAGCTCCTTCCATGCTTGTCTTTGAGAACTTTCCAGTTCTTCCTTAATGCCACGGCTGTATACATCCGCTTCTCCTTCCCAGTAATCCTTGATTTCTTCATTTAATCTCATGGTATCTCCTTTCTATTAATACAGTTTGTTTAGTACAAAAAATCACGTAAACGACTTCAAGCTTTTCCGCCACATATCACAGTTTTTTCTCTACAATGTCAAAATGAGCAATTACACTAAAGCTCTCTCTAAGAGACGTGTGCTTCTCTTCTACAAAGTGTTCTCCTTAAACACAAGAACAATAACAATTAGCAAACTCCAGCACTAATGTATCGTACATATTTCTTTTCGCGTTGCGTTTCTGTAATGCTGACTGCATTCTTCCGCATATAATTCCTCCTGCTCTTAATCCGGTAAATAATATCTTAACTGAAATAATACATTTGTCCATGACCCACAAGTTTGAATCAATCGCTTCACAATATACGGTGGAACATCTTTTTTGGTCGGCATTCTTTTAAGTGTTTCACTTAACTGTTGTAAATACTCTAAATCCGCTTTTGCTTCATCGGTAAGGTTTAAAACCCTGTAATAACAGTCATACAAAGTGTTTTTGTGTTTCCTTACCCCCTTTCTGTTGCTCAAGACCAGATCCGTCGATGAAAAGGGAGTGATTCGCATAACAGGTTCAAGACCTATCTGATACAATGCGTTTCTCCAAGAAGAGCAGCGCTCTATCAATTTTTGTCTCATTTCTCTGTCTACTTCGTCATGAAGTGGAGCGCGTCCTCTTTCCATAGATAATTGCTTTATAGTATCCAGCATCTGTCGGTAATCATCTTCCAGGTCGTCAATTCGATACACAGATTGTTGGCTTAATAAACAATCTTGAATCCCCGCAGCTTTTATCACCTGCCCCCATGTTTTCATATATTTTTTTAAATTTTCACATACTTCCGGAAGTTCATGAGGGTGAGGAATTCTCCCTGTCACCATGGCCTGTTTCCGAACAGTCTCCAGTTGTTTTTCTACATATTTTTTTTCTTTTTCAAATTGTTCTAAAGACTTCCCCTTGTTACCCGCAGACGCAGGAAGGCCGGCAGTTCTAAGTGCATATGGCCATTTTTTAAATCTTTGCTTAATATAGTCTTTCCATATCCAGAACACTTCTTTTTGCGAAGGGGATGTTCCTAAGACCTGTGCTCTATTACGCAAAACATTTAAAAGCATCTCGTCTGTTAACTGATCATAGAAAGCCTTACCCGTTTCACTTAAAAGTGAGAATGTTTCACAAGTCTCCGTATCGACCTCTTGTTCCATATTCTCATTATCATAAAATTCCTGCGACATTCTCAAAAGTCTTTGATACATAACATGAAATTTTTCTTCTGTTATCGTCGATTTGTCCATACCTTTCACCTTTTGTTAAAATCTGCTAAAAAAAACGTCTGTTCCGAAAGAACAGACGAAAAACAATGCAATCCTAACGGAAAAAAGAACACGACCTGAGCTGACTTATGCTAAAGCAATCACAGCTATATGTGGCGGAATTTCACCGCTCTAAAGATTAAGAGTACATGTTCCAAGAACAATCCTCATCGCATTTGTTTATTATATCAAATTAAAAAACCCTGTAAAACTCCAAAGTTAAACAGGTTCACACAACAATAAAATTCACAGCACTATCTGTGAAAACTATCCTTTATCTATACCTCCTGAACTCGAAGAGTGTAACGAATAATGCATATGAATGTATCCTGACTTATACATCATCATGGCCTCTTGTCTTCCCGATAAAAATCAGTGACTGAACAACGTTCTCAAAAGGACACTCCGTAATTACAGTAGCGTTCCTGTGTAAGACTCTCACTTACTTCCTGCAGAAAAATTCCGCAAAATTCAAAATGCATTTACATATTCACTTTTATATAAAAATACAACATTTTTCACATTTTGTCAATATAAAGGACTTTTATTTTTCCTGCAAAAATAAACGTAAAAACCAGAATAAACGTTTTTATTATTATATTAAAATATTTATTATATTATAACAAATTATATTTTTTAAATTCTGATTTCAATTTTATATATAGAGTATTCTAATAATAAAAAATGTCTTCCTTCTATAGCAGACTTCCGCCAATCATAGGATAAGTAATTTCAAAAAAAACGCATCGTTTATCACAAACATACTCGGAAAATACACGATCTGCCAATACAACATCTTTATCCCCCATCAGTCTCTCAAGTTCATGCAGTTCTGAAAAATAAAATATCTCCTCCATTAAGAAAGTTTCGTAAAATTCTCTGGTTTCCATGTCGGGTGCATACAACCCCAATTCTACTGATATACCCTGTTTTTCATAGTACTTCTTCAATCTGCTCCCCAATAGTGCCTCTGTCATAATCAGCATTTTTGCACCTTTTTTTATCTTAGGAAATACTTCCTCTGATACGGGGTGCAGTTCCTGATATATCGGAATATGCCATTTCTGACACCATGTTTCAGCCAAACAGCTGCCTTCCAGATTCCACGGCCAAAGGGAACAAATCTCAGGGAGCGTATCAAGCTCCCATAACTGAAACAGATGTACGCAATCAAACCCTTGTTTTTTTATCTGCTCTACTGCTCTTGTATAATATTGCCGGCAGGCAGTGCCAAGAGGGTAATGTCCAAGAATAAGAATTGTATGACCGCCCGGCTGCAGACGGTGTTTCTCTGCAAATCGTTCTCCCATTATCTTTAAAGCTTCTGCCGCCGCTTTTACGCCATAATGGAAACCATCTGTATAAAAGATCTCCCTTTGATTGTGTCGTAAAAACAATGTCTGTTCTATGCCGCTCATCTTTGTTACAGACCCAAACAGGCAGCAAAGCATTTTTTCTGAAGGAAAGTTCTCATTCAGAAGCTGTTGTAAATGTGAAGAAAAACCGGAACAAACATCCAGGTCATTAAATGAAGTCCGATACATACCATGGCTCTTATGAATCTCTGTTGACAGATCCAGGCAACGGCCACACCCTCCCGGAGTTATTAACAGCTGATCAACAGGAAAGGTTTGTAGCATAGAAAAAACAGCAGCAATATCCGGAGCCATAACAGGCATAATTTCCCCGCCTGTTGGTGACATTTTCTCACTGCTCCCATTATCGGAGATAGTGGGATATGATAAAAGCTCTTTCAGGATACTATCTCTTTCTTCTCTTGGCTTCTTCCTTCGCTTTACCATGGGACCACGCTGCAGAATTCTAACAGGTTTACCTTTCGGATTGTCCGCTTTTCTGAGCACTTCTTCTAAATCCATCCCCGAAATCACTTCCAGACAGGAAACATAAAAAACTATTCCTCTGATATCCTCGGCTGCAGCTGCCATCTCCAGCATAGCTTTGATTTTCTCGCTATTGCCCAAGACATAGTCATTTTCAGTCATCATACAAGGATAAAATCTTTTCAGTGCGCCTTTACGCTGCGCTTCCAGATACAAACTTCGCAGACATATGAGAGAACCGGCTGCTACTAAAGCTATGCCTTCTGTTTCAAGAATTGGTGCAGCCACACTTTCTTCCAGCCCTGAGAAATCCAGACTCTGTATGGCACAAGTCATTTCTTCACCTCCGACTTTAAATGAATTCGCTTTCGAAAAAGTTCCAATTCTTCTTTTTTTACTGGTTGGGGCAAGAAGTGCTCCCCATTTTCAATTCTTTCGGCCAAATGAACAAACTGTGCAAAAGCTTTGCTATCTGGCTGAGTTTCTGCTAAAGTTTTTCTGCAAAAGTCTGCGACCTTCAATTCCTTACTTTCTTCAATAACTCCTACAACCGGACATTTCACCAGCTCTGAAAACTCGTTCAGTATAGTCGCATCCCATAAGCCGCTATAGTGATTGTGGATCAGGCCACCCAATGCCGCACCATTAATTTGAAAAGTTTTTATGCCTTCAAGAATATTATTTGCTGCATACAATGCCATAAAATTTGCGGATGTCACAACATATACCGTGTCAACTAGCCTCTTTCGCATGGGCGCAGAAAAACCTCCACACACTACATCTCCCAGAACGTCATACACAATATAGTCCCAGGATTCCTCCAATATTCCCAATTCAGCAAGATGTTCCATAGTAATGGTGATACCCAGACCTGCACATCCCTGCCCTGCCGAAGGCCCCCCACTTTCTACACAAGAGATATCAAAGCAGCCGGAAAAAAGAATATCTTCTCTGCGTACTGTACTCTTTTGCTGTAGAACTTCCAGCACTGAAGGAATATTATCTCCGATTAATAATCTGGAAGAGTCCATTTTAGGATCGCATCCAATATGTAATACTCTATTTCCTTTCTTTGCCATAAGAGCAGAAAAGTTTGCAGCAATGGTTGACTTTCCGATACCACCTTTTCCATAAAAAGCAATTCTTCTCATCTACATTCACCCCATTTCTTCTCCATGTCTACCTGATATACAGACCATTCGGTTCAGACACTGTTCATAAACTAAATGTACGTCAATTTGATACAACTCTTTCATGGCCTCTTCTGTCACAAGTTCTTCGGTCTTTCCTGAGATCAAAGTACCGTCTCTGTTAAGAATCCCTACGTTTCCGTCCAGCAGCAGCACATGATCCGGCATGTGACTTGTAATGATTACGCCAAATCCTTTATTGGTTAGTTTTTTTATCTGTTTAAGCATTCGCAGCTGATTTCCGTAATCCAGATGGTTTGCAGGTTCATCCAGCATAATCAGTTCCGGCTCCTGCACTACTGCTCTGGCGATAGAAACCATTTGCCGTTCTCCTCCACTAAGTTCCGTGTATGGTTTTTCTGCCAGATGAAGAATATCAAACTCCTGAAGCACCTCATGCACAAGCCTGTATTCTTTGCTTCCCGGCTGCTGAAAAGTGCCCAGATAGGGTGCTCTTCCCATAACCACATAATCCCTGACAAGATAACCATATACAGGATCATGATTCTGCGGCACGTAACCGATTATCTTTGCCACCTCCCGAAATGAAAGACTACTAATTGGTTTTCCGTTAAGCATTATCCTTCCATCCGCAGGTGTTCTCAAATTGGCAATACAGCTCAGCAGTGTAGATTTTCCCGCACCGTTAGCTCCCAAAATGGAAAATACCTGGCCCTTATCCACACACAAGTTTACATGTTCAAATAATGTTTTCTGACCGGGATATGCGAATTTTAAGTTTTCAATTTCCAGTATCATGACAGTTTCATCCTCTGTTTCAACAGCAAATAGAAATAAAATGGTGCACCAACAAAACCGGTTAAAATGCTGAGTGGGAGTTCTGCATTTGTAATTACTCTTGCCATAGTATCAATCAAGAGCAAAAAAATTGCACCCATTACGATGGAAAAAGGAATTACTTTCCGATTATCCGGTCCAATCATCATGCGACACAGATGCGGTATTACAAGTCCGATCCATCCGATAGTCCCGCTTATACACACAGCACTTGCAGTAAGAATGGTGGCACACACGACTACTATACCTCTGATTCTTCTGATGTCCATACCAAGTGTTCTTGCCTCTCCTTCTCCCAGAGAAAGAATATTAATTCTCCACCTTATTGTAATCAGTATGATACCGGCCAGCAAAATCGGCGGACCGATATAGGCAACATCGTTCCAGGTTGCTTTTGTCAGACTGCCCAATTGCCAATGCGTAATTTCTGCAAGCTCGGTATCCGGATCTGCAACATATTTCAAAAGCCCCATTATCGAATCCAATAATCCCGTAACGATAATACCCGAAAGCACAAGCATCATCATGGAATGATTCTTCATAATCTTTGGTATTGATGTCGCTAGAACAACCGCAATCATTCCACCTGCAAATGCGACTATCTGAACTGTCACACCTCCGGCATTGCACAGGATTCCCACAGAAGCACCTACACAGGCTCCCGTTGATACGCCTAACATATCCGGGGCAACAAGAGGATTCTTAAATACCCCCTGATAGACAGCGCCGGAAAGGGCCAGTGCCCCGCCTACCAGTACAGCTGTTATGATTCTTGGAAGGCGGAGTGACATCACAACGGAATAGGCTTGCGGTTCCCAAGTCTGAGAAAAATCAAAAACATTAGATAAAACCACTTTCACAACATCAAGAGTGGGGATATGATATCTCCCCACTCCGCTTCCAACTATGATTAAGAGCATTAGTCCCAGAATCGCCACGATCATTACGATTGTAAAATTTTGAAAAATTTTTCTTTTGTCTTTCATCCTCGAGACTCCACGCACTTATTTGCTATTCTTATTTTCATCTTCCTTCATAATCTGTTTCAGATCGGCATCAGTCAAATCAGTATCAAAATACTTTTCAAAAAAGTTCGAAACTTCCTGCTCAATATTGATATCATCGAAAATATCAGGCTGTATCAACTGTGCCAGCCACATCATCATCAGAGGCGTTTCTACACCCGGTGCATCCCATCGATAAATACCCATCGGTACTTTATAGACTCTCTTTTCCTTTACAGCCTTAACTGTACTCCAGTCCTGACCTTTAATCCTGTTTTCATAAAGGTCTTCCGGAACAAATGAATCAAAATTGCTAAGCAAAATGATATCCGGATCAATCTTCAGAATTTCTTCCATCGTGATATCACTTGCATCAGCAGCAACATTATCTGCTCCTGCCATCTCCAATGCTGTTTTAACAAAATTATCGTTGCCCTGCAGTTTCAGTTCACTGTCTCTCAAATACAACACCTTTGGTTTATCTGCCTGTTCTACTTTTTCTTTATATGAACTGATTTTTTCATAAGTATCTGCATAAAGATCAATGAATAACTGTGCTCTATCTTCTTTTCCCAGCATTTGTCCTATGGCTCTAATACTGTCCTGCAACTGTTCTACTGTCTCATTTTTCACCATAATCGGCGCAATGCCAACTTCTTTCAGCTTTTCTGCTTCCTCAGTCTGGTAATCCCAAATGACACAAGCCTGCACACCATCTTCCACCAGCTGCTCGATATTGATGGAAAAATCGCTGCCAATACTGGAAGTGTCCAGTTTTCCATAGTTTTCATCTAAAGATTCCAGAAACTGTCCCGTATAGGCTGTCAATGCTCCCGGATTAATTGATACCATGCGCTCTGAGCTTCCGTCTATAGCATATATCACCGAAGACCATGGAAGCGGGGTCACCGCAATTTTCTGCAAATCAGACGGAACCGTCACCGCGTTTCCTTCTGCATCTGTCACCACTTTTACATCTTCGGATTCTTCCTGGCCGCTATTATTGCTGTTGCATCCTGCCAGACAAGACATGCAAAGGATAAGAATCATCAGAATTGCTATCACTTTTTTTGATAAATTAATACTCATCTGTTTTCCTCTTCTTTCTTCTCATATCGGCCAAAAGAAAAACTCTCTATGCCCATTGCATAAAGAGTTAAAACCGGCATCACCCGGTATCAACCTTATTTAATGGCCCGTTAAATAAAGTGTTCTGTACAAGATGTTCAAGTATCCTGGCTTGACTTCTCCGTCTCAGCAAACTTCCCAAAGCACAGCTTCAGTGTTCTTCTGCCTGACTCCGTCCTACAGTGGCGGCACCGCATCGGCATTTGACCGATTTCCATAAAACATCCTGCTATTCAGTTCTTATTCATTCTAGCATAGCCCTTTGCCTTTTTCAAGGCTCTGCTCCTTTAAAAAATCTCATTGCCAGTTATCATTTTTTTTGATAGTATTGTTTCGGGAGGACAAGTAACATGACACTACAGCAAATGAAATATATTATTGCAATTGCAAATTATTGCTCTTTTTCAAAGGCAGCAAAAAATCTTTTTGTTTCTCAATCTACCTTATCTACTGCAGTAAAAGAAACAGAAAAAAATCTGGGCATCACTATATTTCAAAGGAATAATCGAGGCGTTAGTCTCACCTGTGACGGCGAAGATTTAATCCGCTATATCCGTGATCTGGTAGGTCAGGCAGATTATCTTGAACAGAAATACCGTTCCCGTAAGTCTGTTCCGACTCGTTTTTCTGTCTCCAGCCAGCATCTTCCCTTTGCAACCAGAGCCTTTGTCAGCTTTTTACAGCAGATAGATATCCCTGCTTTTGACATCGCCATGAGAGAATGCGATACCTATTCTGTGATTCGTAATGTGTCCGATTCCCGAAGTGAACTTGGAGTGCTGACCATTTTAGAAACTTATATACAGCCGTTTGAACGAATTTTTGCCACCTACAATTTAACCTTTGTTCCCATTGCATCCATGCGCAACTATGTATTTTTCCGCAGTTCTCATCCACTTGCGGATAAGAAGGAAGTCTCTCTCCATGATCTGGCAGCATATCCTTTTGTCACCTATGATCAGTCTCCTGAGAGTTCTCATTATACAGAGGAGTCCCTTTTTTATGAATCGCTGAATCAAAATGTTCATGTCTGTGATCGCAGCACAAAAATTGCCATGATTCGCGGAAGCGATGCTTTCAGCATCGGTCCTGACTTAACCAACAGCAATGCTGACAAGTTTCACAGCAATCTGGGAGAAATCATGGCAAAACCACTCAATACACAGCTGGACAAAATCATAGCCGGTTATCTGGTACAAAGAGAACACCATTTAAGTGACTATGGAAAGATCTATCTAAAGAATCTGGAAAAAGATATTCATACAATTATCAATTTCGGTTAGTTCAGTCAGTCAGTGTATTATGAAACTTTCTCAGTTTTGTCATGATATAATCATAGTTGTTTTTTCTATGAGGTACTTTACACTGACTGCAGTCTTTTACTCCGTTATCAAGATACGCATAATTCCCGCCACAGTCTTTTCCCATAGGATACAGTGGGCAGTAGCAGAACAGGCAGTTAAACTCCTCTTTATCTGTGTCACTATGACACGGAAAATATTCGCATTCTTTATGAGAAAAAAATTTAAAATTTTCACCTGCGCTAAAATCCTCGGACTGCTCAGACCGATACAGACAATAGCACTCGTAGTTTTCACCCATATAGACCCATACATTTTCACCCATTTCAATATGTTCATCAAATAACATGTCCGGAATAAAAAGCTTGATGGATGTGCGCCTGCGCCCCTTCAAAACAATACCTTCCTTGACAGGATCAGCTTCAAAGCGCTCAATTTCATCTCTCAAGTTACTGATACCTGTCTCTTTTGAGAAATTATCTGTAAACTCACCGATATCAGCATACACCACATTATCCGGATTTTTAAACCAGTTCAGATTCATCATTGTATTACCTTCCCTTCTTCAACAAAAAAAGACTGCAAAAATGCAGTCCGTATTTACTGTCTTGTGCTTTTTCTTCCCGGTTCACCGCCGTAAAAAGCGATTCTGTGCAGGTCTTCTGGCTCACAGATCAATGCTCCCATTCGCCTTCCCGATTACTCAGTGGCCGGCTTCTGCCTGAATGTTCACTCCCTGAATACAGTGACGGTAACCGCGCAGGACTCTCACCCGCTTCCCTCTTAGCCTGTCTGATCAAAAGTATCGATGCAGACAGGAACACAAAACTCTTATATTTATATATCAATTATAGTATACCACATTATTATTTCCTGCTCAAGCTGTAAAATCTTTTATCCGATACACAGCGGCACCAGAATCGGTACAAAAATACTCACAGAGATTCCATTCATAAAAGAATATACGGCAATCCCTCCCCGAGTAGACTTTACAATCAGAGGCAGGCATATATCGGATGAACTGGATCCCGGCAGCGCCACCGCTTCGATAAATCCCAAATTTTTGGCTACTATGGGAATCAGCAGCATAGATAGCAGTTCCCTCATTACATTGTGCATAAAAGATACTGCACTGACCAATACAAACTGAAGGTTTGTCAAACATATGTTACACCGTCATGCAAAAAATTAAATAAAGTATCTTTAGGAGAAAGCCACTTTAA
>NZ_QWES01000071.1:0-675 GCF_009936115.1 Anaerotruncus sp. 80 | reverse complement strand
GGATAGGGCAGGAGAGGCGCAGGGAGGAGCTGCAGAAAATCACTGAATTCTGCACATTTCTGAGATTTGAGAATTTTGGGAGAGGTGCAGCGAGCGCTAGGCGCCTTCCTTCAGCCCCGATTAGCTCTGCGGGCTGTTTTCTTATAGCTCTGCTTTCCCCTTTGCTCGAGGTAGGGCTTTCAGAGGAGGAAAATGAGAGAAGTGTGGAAAAACGTGAGCGTGGAGGAGCTGCAGGGAGGGTGAGCGAGATGTGGGGCGAAAGCGGGGCTTTTCGCCAGCCGAAGAGAAGTGCAGGGGGAGAAAAGCGAACGCTGAGCTAAAATGTGAAGTTCTGGAGTGAAAGATGGCTCTGAGAGAAGATGGATGGAAGGAGGAGAAATGGAGAGCGAAGAGGACAGGGAGAAATGAGCAAGATGGAAAAAATGGGTGGCGGTGCGGAGTTGGAAGGAGTTTCAGAGCGAGGTGAGCAGCGGCTTCACGCCGACGTGGCCCCACGCCCACCCCATGGCAACAGCCAAAAAGCTGCGTTCTTAACCCAAAACGTGGCAGCAGGAGGAGAGGCGTTTTGGTCCCCAGCGGCGCTGTTTTGAGGGCATTATAGGAAGATTTGGGATTTCGGAGCCGGGAGTGGAAGAGCGGAGGCGGCGACGAGGCAGGGAGGAGAAATTTAGAGGA
>NZ_QWES01000070.1:0-708 GCF_009936115.1 Anaerotruncus sp. 80 | reverse complement strand
TGAAATTACCGAGGATGTGTATGTGGATTTGCCGTATGCCTGCGAAGAAAGCGGAGACTTATCGACAAGAATTGAAATGGGACTTCTTGATGAGAAAAATGTAAAATTCTTACATAACGTGTTAGATGGAAGCCAGCCAAAACCTGCATCAGATACGGTAGTCTTTAAAACCGTAGGTATGGCGCTGGTGGATCTTGCAGCCGCAGAATACATCTGTGAAACAGCAGAGAAGGAAAACATCGGAGTGGAGGTCGAATTCTAAATGAAAACACTGGAGTATCTGGATTTTCATGTAGCAGGAGAGCCCTTTCGACTTATCACAAGAGGCTTTCCTGAGATCATCGGCAGCACCATGGCAGAAAAGCGCCATTATGCCACAGCACATCTTGACAATCTCAGAAAGATAGCGCTCCTTGAGCCACGTGGACACGATGACATGTACGGCGGTTTCCTCACGCCTCCTGTCAATGAGGAGAGCGACCTGGGCATCGTCTTTATCCATGGAACTGGCATGAGCACCATGTGCGGTCACGGCGCCATTGCCATGGCAAGAGCTGCTTGCGAACTAGGAATCGCGACCTTAAAAGAAGGGATGAATACGGTGACATTAGACGCACCTTCAGGCAGCGTGCAGCTTGCAGTACAGACAGAAGGAGGGAAAATCAGCGACATAGCGCTGAAAAACGACCTTTCCTTTGCATATGCCCT
>NZ_QWES01000069.1:0-708 GCF_009936115.1 Anaerotruncus sp. 80 | reverse complement strand
AAGGACAGAAGTTTACGACCCGAAGGCCTTCTTCCTTCACGCGGCGTTGCTGCATCAGGCTTTCGCCCATTGTGCAATATTCCCCACTGCTGCCTCCCGTAGGAGTTTGGACCGTGTCTCAGTTCCAATGTGGCCGTTCACCCTCTCAGGTCGGCTACTGATCGTCGCCTTGGTAAGCCGTTACCTTACCAACTAGCTAATCAGACGCAGGCCCATCCTTTGCCGATAAATCTTTGACCATCTGCTCATGTAACCAAATGGTGTTATCAGGTTTTAATCATCGTTTCCAATGGCTATCCCTGTGCAAAGGGCAGGTTGCCTACGCGTTACTCACCCGTCCGCCGCTTTCCACTGACTCCTTCAACCGAAGTATCTGTCATCAGCTTCTCGCTCGACTTGCATGTGTTAGGCACGCCGCCAGCGTTCATCCTGAGCCAGGATCAAACTCTTAATTAAATGGTATATCAAAGACTAATGTCTTAAATATCTTTCCTTAAGAAATCCTTGTTCGGATTCTGAACGCTTTGCGCTCTTGCAATATATTCTTCTTAGAATTATTGTTCTTCTTTTAAGAAATTGTCGCGAACTCTCACAAACTAGTAATGTCTTACCAATTTGCTGATTGTTCAAATTTGTTTTGACTAAATTTCTACACTATGAAGTTGTCTAGGTTCTGTCTGCTCTTTCAAGCGGACTGCTGTCCTTGCG
>NZ_QWES01000068.1:0-721 GCF_009936115.1 Anaerotruncus sp. 80 | reverse complement strand
GCGAAAGCCTTCGACATCTATGGAAAAGGAGAATTTGCCATGCCAGAGCGGTATGGCTTTGAAGAAGGTGGCATGACATTTTTGTACATGCCGTGCTTTACAGACCATGCCTGCGGCACCAAAATGCTGGCGCTGGTACCGGAAAACAGGGAGCGCAGACTGCCGTCCATCGACGGTGTGGTGGTGTTAAACGACAGAACCACAGGACAGAGCAAGGCGCTGCTTGATGCAAAGAGAGTCACATCTTGGCGTACCGGCGCAACTGGCGCACTGGCAGCTAGAGAGCTGTCCAATGAAAATGCAGCATCCGTAGGTATTGTAGGCTGCGGTGTGCAGGGTTTTTCCCAGGGCGTGTGCATTTCAGCTGTGAGAAACATCAAAAAGATTTGCTTGTTTGACCCGTTCAAGCCGGAAGATGCACTGAAACAGTATGCCGAGGATTTACAGAAAGCAGCCATTGGCAATCCCGAAATGATCATCTGCAAAAGCGCAGAAGAATTGCTTTCCGGCTCTGATATCGTAGTGACGACAACCTTTGCGACAGAGCCGGTATTGCCTGAGGAGCCGGAGCTCTTAAAGGGAAAATGCTACATTGCAGTAGGTTCCTACAAACCATATATGAAAGAACTGCCGGACAGTCTCTTTGAAATTACCGAGGATGTGTATGTGGATTTGCCGTATGCCTGCGAAGAAAGCGGAGACTTATCGACAAGAATTGAAA
>NZ_QWES01000067.1:0-755 GCF_009936115.1 Anaerotruncus sp. 80 | reverse complement strand
AAACCGGCAACGACCTACTTTCCCAGGCAGCTTCCCACCAAGTATCATCGGCGCTTGAGAGCTTAACTTCTGTGTTCGAGATGGGTACAGGTGTATCCTCCCCGCTATTGTCACCGGATTTCCTGCTTGCCTTTTTCAATCCTGACTTTGTTGCTGCTCTTTCGCTCATCAGTTACGTACACTAGTACGTGCCCTCTTCGCTCCTTCGCACGCCGCGTCAGCTCTTGAAAAATTCTTCGCAGCTTCTTTTCTCTTGAGGTATATACCCTCAAATCTGAATAACAATCAACAAACTCTTCGTAAAACCACTGGTCAAGTTCTCGACCGATTAGTACCTCTCAGCTACATGCATTACTGCACTTCCACCTGAGGCCTATCTACGTGGTAGTCTCCCACGGGTCTTACCTTTCGGAGGAGATCTCTTCTTGTGGGGGGCTTCGCACTTAGATGCTTTCAGCGCTTATCCCTTCCATACGTAGCTACCCAGCTATGCCCTTGGCAGAACAACTGGTACACCAGAGGTATGTCCATCCCGGTCCTCTCGTACTAAGGACAGCTCCACTCAAATCTCCAACGCCCACAGCGGATAGGGACCGAACTGTCTCACGACGTTCTGAACCCAGCTCGCGTACCTCTTTAATGGGCGAACAGCCCAACCCTTGGGACCTACTTCAGCCACAGGATGAGACGAGCCGACATCGAGGTGCCAAACACCCCCGTCGATGTGAACTCTTGGGGGGTATCAGCCTGTTATC
>NZ_QWES01000009.1:0-146501 GCF_009936115.1 Anaerotruncus sp. 80 | reverse complement strand
CCCAAGAGAATGAGCTAAGCGAAATTCGATTGGGTAGACGCTAGTCGTATAATGGTCCTGCCCCAAGAAAACGAGCGGCAGTATTAAGGAGGTAACACATGAACGTTTATGATCAGGCTCACGGACTTGCCAAAGCAATCAGAGAGTCCGAAGAGTTTAAACAGTACGATCAGCTGAAAAAAGTAGTTGATCAGAATGAGGAACTTGCTTCGATGATTAAAGATTTTCAGGCTAAGCAATTTGAAGTGCAGGCAAAGCAGATGATGGGCGATGACAGTGCGTCAGGCATGATGCAGTCTGTGCAGGATCTCTATCAGATTATCATGAAAGATCCTATGGCAGCTCAGTATATGCAGGCGGAGATGCGCTTTTCCCTGATGATGAATGATGTCTATAAGATTTTGGGCGAAGTAATGGGTATTGGCAATATGCAGTAAATCTGTTATAATACCAATAGAGTTTATTTTATTAAATTGTTTTATATTGAAGAAAGTGAGAATAGACCGATGATTTATGCAAGTGATTTTAGAAAAGGCAGAACATTTCAGATTAATGGAGAACCTCATGTAGTTCTTGATTTCATGCACGTAAAGCCGGGCAAGGGCGCAGCGTTTGTAAGAACCAAGTACAAGAACATCATTACTGGTGCTACCAGAGAAGAAGCGTTCAATCCTGACGATAAGTTTGAAGAAGCAATTATCGAAACCAAGAAGATGCAGTACCTGTACAATGATGGAGATCTGTATTACTTCATGGACGGAGAAACTTATGAGCAGGTTCCTGTTGCCTACGATATGGTAGAGGATGCAATCAAGTACATGAGAGAAAACGATGAAGCAACATTGAAATTCTATAAAGGCGAACCGTTCATCGTAGAAGCACCGAATTTTGTTGATTTGGTAGTTACCGAAACCGAACCAGGTGTAAAGGGCAACACTGCTACAAACGTTACAAAGGCTGCTACAGTAGAAACAGGCGCAGTCGTTCAGGTTCCAATCTTCATCGAAGAAGGTGAAAAGATTCAGATTGATACCAGAAGCGGAGAGTATCTGGGAAGAGCAAAATAATTTGCAAAGCATAATTCAAAGATGAAGGGACGAAGCTTTCGTCCCTTTCTTTTTCATCACACCAGGAAGCACGAAAAGAGGTAAGGGACATTGAAAAAATCCAAAATCATTATTATAGCAATCGCCGTAGTTCTTATCGTTATTGCCGCCGCGGGATATCTTTTTTATCAGAATGGTCTCAATGCAGCAAAGCCAGGAGATACAGAGCCGGTTACTGTCAGCATTCCATCGGGCAGCGGGGCTTCTGCAATCGTAGAAATTCTGGATGAAAATGGTCTAATCAAGAATAAGACCTGCGCTAAAATTCACGTGCGTATAGCAGGGTATGATTCATTGCAGGCCAACACCTATATCTTTAATAAAAGTATGAACTTACTGGAAATCATGGATGCTATTAATACCGGAAACTTTGCCTACCTGTCCAAGAATGCATTTACAGTTATTGAAGGCGCTACCGTGCCGCAGGCTGCAGAAGCGATGGCTGAAGGACTTCCTTTTACCGCTGAAGAAGTTTTGAAAAAATGGAACAGCAAGAAATATCTTCGCCAGCTCATCGAAAAATACTGGTTCCTTACTGACGAAATTCTGCAAAGCGGCATTATGTTTCCGCTCGAAGGATATATCTATCCTGAAACTTACTTTGTGAGCGATGAAAATCCGTCCATCGAACAGGTAACAGAGATGATTTTGGATAAGACAGAGGAAGAACTGACAGCAAGAAAAGGTGCTATTACTGAAATGGGAATGACGGTTCATGAGTTTTTAGCTCTGACTTCTATTGTTGAAAACGAATCCCTTTTTGAAAAGGACAGACCAATTATTGCAGGAGTTTTTGTCAATCGTCTTGCAAAGGATATGACGCTGCAAAGTGATATCACGGTTCTTTATGCCCTGCAGGAAAAGCGGGTTGACGTAACTTATGAAGATTTAGAGGTTGATTCAAAATACAACACCTATAAATACGCAGGACTCCCTGTAGGACCTGTTTGCTCACCGTCTGCGCCTGCTATGGATGATCTTTTAAACTACGAAAAATCCGACTATCTCTATTTCTTTGCAACTGAGGACGGAAAAGTGCTTTATTCAAAGACTTTAGAGGAGCATAATAAAGTCGTAAGGGAAAACATGTGGTACTGATATGAACATCACCAATGATATCGTAACAGAATATTTGACTAGCTTTTACAGAGCGGTAAGCGAAGAGCTTGCACTGCTTCGGGAAATAGGAGAAAGAGACCGGGTTCCTATCATTTTGCGGGAAACAGAGATGTATCTAAATACGCTGCTTTCTCTCACGAGACCGAAAAAAATTTTGGAGATAGGAACTGCAATCGGCTATTCAGCGCTATATTATGCCGAAATGTGTCCAGCGGCTGAAATTTACACCATCGAAAAGGATGAAGCTGCTTGGAATGCTGCCAGACACAATATTTCAGCCGCAGGAAAGACTGTGCAGATACACAGCCTCTTCGGTGACGGGCAGGAGCAGATAGAAAAACTGCGGGATCAAGGCTGCTGTGACTTTGATTTTGTCTTTATCGATGCTGCGAAGAGCCATTATAAGCGGTTTTTAGATGCGGCGCTTTCTGTATGTAGAGAAGGGGCAGTTATTGTTTCTGACAATATTCTGCAGAAAGCCATGACGGCTTCTGATGCTTATGACCCACAGAACAAACACAAAACTAACATTAGACGAATGAGAGAATATCTCACCTATATTACCAGTGACAATACCTTGCAGACGTCTCTTCTCAGCATAGGAGATGGTCTTGCAGTAACAATTTACAGAGGAGAACATGAATAAAGAACAGTTTGAACTGCTTGCGCCTGCAGGCGATTTGGAAAAATTAAAGACAGCCATTATTTATGGTGCAGACGCTGTGTATTTCGGCGGTGAAATGTTCAGTTTACGAGCAGGAGCAGGCAACCTGACCATTGAAGAAATGAAAGAGGGCATTGCGTTCGCCCATGAAAGGGGAAAACGCTGTTATCTTACCATCAATATCTTTGCCCATAACGAGGATATTGAGCCGTTGACTTCTTATCTGCAGCAGATTAAAGATTTGGGGCTTGACGCTTTTATTGTGTCTGACCCGGGCATTGTAGATCTGATTCAGGAAGTGATTCCTGCTGCTGAGATACACCTGAGCACTCAGGCAAATATGACTAACTACAGAACGGCCGGATTCTGGCATAAATTAGGCGTAAAACGACTGGTTTTAGCCAGAGAACTGACACTGCCGGAAATCAGACAGATCCGTGAGAATATCCCACCAGAAATGGAAATAGAGGCTTTTGTTCATGGGGCAATGTGCATATCTTATTCAGGAAGATGTCTTCTCAGCAACTTTATGATTGAACGCGATGCCAACAGAGGTATGTGCGCTCATCCGTGTCGCTGGAAATATGCCTTAGTAGAAGAAAAAAGACCGGGCGAATATTATCCGGTGGAAGAAGATGAACGAGGCACTTATATTCTCAATTCTAGGGATTTGTGTATGATAGAGCATATTCCGGAGATTGTTGGCTCAGGCATTATGTCTGCGAAAATCGAAGGCAGGATGAAAAGTATCTTTTACGTGGCGACAGTAGTTCACGCTTATAGAAAAGCAATTGATGCGTATTTTGCAGATCCTGAGCATTACAAGTTTGATGAAGACTGGATGCGTGAACTGAAAAAGGTAAGTCACAGAGAATTTACGACAGGATTTTATTTTCATCAGCCGACAAATAAAGATCAGAACTATCAGACCAGTGCATATACCAGAGAGTACAGCTTTGTAGGGCTTATAAAAGAATACGATGAAGAAACTGGTTTTGCTTTGGTAGAGCAGCGAAATAAGATGACCCTCGGCGAGGAAATTGAAATTTTTGGTCCTGATATTGATTTCTTTACGCAGAATATCACAGAAATGCTTGATGCGCAAACTGGTGAAAACCTTGAAAGCGCGCCGCACCCCCAGCAGCTTCTGAAAATGAAGATGGACCATCCGGTGAAACCTCACTATATTTTGAGAAAGAAAAAATAATTACCAAGTAATAAGGAGATGATTGAACATGACACCTGACCCCAGTAGCCTGCCGCTTGCGTTAAAAGTCACTTTTATGGTGCTTGCAATGGTTGGTAACGGCATTGCAGTTTTGATGAACACCGCTATGAACAGCGTAAACAGAAGCAAAATCAGACAAATGGCAACAGAAGAAAATGAAGTAGCAATACGTCTTGGAAATTTGCTTGCTTTACCGACTGATTATCGGTTTACGAACCGGCTGCTTAGTTACATTTTTATCGTTATCGGCGTATATTTTGCACTGGCACTGCCTCAGCACCCAATTCTTTCTGCGCTGGTTTACGTAACAGCGACCATCACTTTTAGTGAGTATTTTACTCGTAAGCTGGCGCAGCAGCACAGTGAATCTATTGCTATGAAGCTTTCCGCACTGCAGAAGTTCTTTGTCATCATATTAAAGCCATTTGTTGTAATATTGACTTTTATTGCAGATGTTTTTCTGAAGATGTTCAGACAGGAAACGAAGATTGAATACAGCGGATATTCCGAAGAGCAGGTAATGTCCATTTTAGAATCAGGGCAACAGAGCGGTGCAATCAAAGAAGAAGGTAAGAAGATGATCAATAGTATCTTCCAGTTTGATGACGAACTTGCCTATGAGATCATGACGCCTCGTACCGATGTGTTTCTTATCGACATCAACGATTCAACCGACGAGTATTTAGATGAGCTGATGGAACTACGCTATTCCAGAATTCCGGTATGTGAAGACGATACAGACAACATTATCGGTATTCTTCACATCAAGGACTATCTCATAAAAGCTAGAGAAACGGGATTTGACAAGGTGGATATTCGCTCTATTTTGCGCAAACCGTATTTTGTCCCTGAAACAAAGAATATCGACGCGCTGTTTTTTGAACTGCAGATTGAAAAGCAGCATATCGCCATTCTCATCGACGAATACGGCGGCTTCAGCGGTATTGTAACCATGGAGGACATCGTCGAAGAAATCGTAGGCGACATCGAAGACGAATATGATGAACAGGGGCACGTCATCAACAAGATAGACGATAATAATTATTATTTAGATGGAAACGTTTATCTCAGTGACCTTTCTGAAGAGATCAATATCAATCTGGAATCTGAAAACAGCGAGACCATCGGAGGCTTTATCATTGATATTCTGGGAGAAATTCCGGAAGAAGGTGATGAAAACAGGGAGGTTGTCTTTGAAAACTACATCTTTACGATTCTCTCCGTAAAGGAGCGTCGTATTGAAAAAGTAAAGCTGCACATTGAAGAGCCTGAAAAGGAAATTTCGGAAGATGAATCAGAAGAATAATAAACCCACCCTTCCGCAAAGCAAAGCTTCGGGTGGGTACCCGGGAACCTTGTTGTACCCGGATAATAAGCTTACAATGGGCATTGTCGCTCATGTGGACGCCGGAAAGACAACTTTGTCTGAAGGCGTCCTTTATCAAAACGGCATTACCAGACAGATGGGAAGAGTGGACCATGGGGATTCTTTCCTCGATACGTTTGTGCTGGAAAAAAACCGCGGCATTACTATTTTCTCTAAACAGGCAATTTTTCCACTGGGCGATAAGGAGGTTACACTCCTGGACACACCGGGTCATGTAGATTTTTCTGCAGAAATGGAACGAACCCTGCAGGTTCTAGATTATGCTATTCTTTTAATCAGCGGTCCTGACGGTGTGACCGGACAGGTGCTGACCCTATGGGAACTGCTTTCCCGCTACCACGTACCGACTTTTATTTTTATCAATAAAATGGATCAGCAAGGGATGGATTTATCCGCAATTATGGAGGAGGTTCAGGCTCGTTTAAGTGCGCAATGCGTACTGGCGGGCAGCGAGGCTTTCTATGAAAAGGCTGCGCTGTGTGATGAAGCTTTGCTGGAAGCGTATTTGGAAACAGGAAAAGTTTCAGAAAACGCATGCGCCGGGTTAATCAAAGAGCGAAAGCTGTTTCCATGCTATTACGGCTCTGCACTGAAAATGCAGGGCGTAGATACACTTCTTGAAGGTCTTGCAAATTACACGATCTGTCCAAATTATGGAAGCGATTTTGGTGCTATCATTTATAAAATCAGCAGAGACGAACAGGGCAATCGCCTAACGCATATGAAGATAACCGGCGGTAGCCTTTCTGTGAAGGAACAGATTGGAGAAAGCAAGGTTCATCAGATTCGAATTTATAACGGTAAAAAATATGAGGCAGTGCAGCAAGTGTCTGCTGGTACGGTCTGTGCTGTGACAGGTTTTGCTGACACTTTTTGTGGACAGGGACTGGGCTTTGAACCTGCCGGCATTGAGCCGTATCTGGATACCGTGCTCAGCTATGAGGTGCTGCTGCCGCCCGATTGGGAGCCTCATGAGGCTTATGAGAAATTTTTGCAGCTGTCAGAGGAACTGCCGGAGCTGCATGCCTCTTGGAGCGAAGAAAGCAGCTGTCTGCGGATTCGTATGATGGGAGAAATTCAAGGAGAAATCTTAAAGAGTCTCGTCTCTGAACGCTTTGGAAAGTCTATCGAATTTGGAGAAGATACGGTTTTATACAAGGAAACTGTCGCAGATACAGTTGAAGGTGTAGGTCATTTTGAGCCTCTTCGCCACTATGCGGAGGTTCATCTGCTTCTCACGCCGCTTCCTTCCGGCAGCGGTATCGTTGTTGATACAGCTTGCAGTGAGGACACGCTGGACAGAAACTGGCAGCGACTGGTTATGACACATCTGAAGGAGAAAGTTCATACAGGCATTCTGACAAATTCACCTTTGACTGATATGAAAATTACATTAACCACCGGTCGCGCCCATGTGAAGCACACGGAAGGTGGTGATTTTCGTCAGGCAACCTACAGAGCACTTCGTCACGGTCTCAGAAAAGCCGGCTGCAGACTTTTAGAGCCTTACTATGATTACCGGCTGGAACTGCCGACAGATTTTGTTGGAAGAGCCATGAATGATATTCAGAATATGCACGGAACCTGTGAACCGTCGTCTGCGACTGGAAAAAACACCGTTTTAACCGGCAGAGCACCAGTTTCTACTATGAAGGACTATCAGAAGGATGTTACTTCCTATAGCAAAGGGCAGGGAAGACTTTACTGCACCTTGGCAGGATATTTTCCATGCCATAACGAAGAAGAGGTCGTACAAGCTGTCGGATATGAAGCCGATCGGGACCTGGAAAATCCTAGCGATTCTATCTTCTGTAAATCCGGCTCTGGAGTTAGTGTACCTTGGCAGGAAGTTGAACAGTATATGCATCTGCCTCTTTTCTGGCAGCCTGAAACAATACAGAAAAATGAAGGGTCTGTACGAGGTGGCAGTGAATCTCGCCAGTACAGCGACGAAGAGCTGGAAGCAGTATTTAAGCAGACCTATGGTACAAGTAAAAGAGAAACAAGTCGCTTTAAGAAAAGTGCCAGAATCATTACGGCAGAAAGCGGATTTTCCGGTCCCCGGATTAAAAGCGCCTATAATAACGCTTCTGCAGAGGAAGTGTTGTTGATTGATGGATATAACATGATATTTGCATGGGAAGAGTTAAAGGATATGGCTGCACTGAGTCTTGCAAGTGCCAGAGATTTACTGATTGAAATCCTTGGCAACTATCAGGGCTACAAAGAGAATCGAATCATCGTTGTCTTTGATGGTTACAAGAAACCAGGTAATCCCGGCACCACCCAGACTATTCATAATATGCAGATTATCTACACGAAAGAAGGCGAGACTGCAGACCAGTTTATCGAAAAATTTGTGCTGGAACATGTGAAAAAGCTGCGAATTACAGTTGCGACCTCCGATGGACTAGAGCAGATGATGATATTTGGTCAGGGAGCCCTTCGCATGTCAGCCAGAGAGCTTCGCATGCATATCATGGATACCAATGAAGAAATCAGGCAGAAATTCCTGCATAAGTTCTAAATACTACCATCTATTTGCAAAAAAACACCATTTATCATAAATGTCTTGAAATGGTGTTTCTTTTGTTGTAAAATGAAATGGTGTGAGTATTTACATTAAATGTAAAATTTAGAACAAAAAGAGGTGGAAAAGATGGAACAGGCAATCAAAGTAACTCATTTATCGAAGCGATTTAAAGATACTGCTGCCTTATCAGACGTATCCTTTGAAATCAAAAAAGGCGAGATTTTTGGTTATCTTGGACCTTCAGGGGCAGGAAAAACAACGACAATCAAGCTTCTCAGCGGACAGCTTTCTGCTGACAGCGGAGAGATTTCGCTATTTGGCACATCGCCTTTTGATTCTGAAATTCGAGATAGAATTGGTATCATGAGTGATAACAGTGGTCTTTATGATAAGATGACTGTATATGAAAATCTGAAATTATTCGCAGATATTTATCAGGTTTCCAGAGAGAAAATCGATGACGTATTAAAGCGTATCGGTATGGAAGACGCAGTAAAGAAGCCGGTTGAAAAACTTTCAAAGGGTATGCGTCAGCGGCTTATTTTTGCGAGAACCATTCTGCATAATCCAGAGATACTCTTTCTCGATGAACCTACAGCGAATCTTGACCCTGCAACAGCAGAAGAAGTGCGCAGTCTGGTTTTACAGATGAAAGAGCAGGGAACAACAGTATTTTTGACAACGCACAACATGGAAGAGGCCAATGAACTCTGTGACCGCATTGCATTTCTCAATTGTGGGAAAATTATTGAGTGTGGAAGTCCATATGATCTGAAACTGAAATATGCTAAAAAACAAGTAAAAGTTACGACAGCTTCGGAAGAAGTGCTTTTACCGCTGGAAGCGGATAAACTTTCTGCATATCTTGCCGGTGCTGGTGAAATCAAGATGATTCATTCTATCGAACCAAGCCTAAAAGAAGTATTCTTAGCGCTGACAGAAGAAGGGGGGAGAGCATAATGGGAAAGAGAATTAGGATGCATGTACTTCGTACTTTGTTCAAAAAGGATATGAAAGGATGTTTCGGCAATCGAAGCATTCTAATCACACTGCTGCTTCCGGCTGTCTTTGCGTTGCTTTATACATATGTATTATCAGATATTACGGGACTTGCGACTGATTATGTGCTGCTTCTTTGCAGTGTAATGGAGCTATCTATCATTCCGCTGACCGCGCTTTCCACGATGATTGCAGAAGAAAAGGAAAAGCATACCCTGCGTTCACTGATGATGGCTAATGTATCAGGCGCAGAATTTATCTTGAGCAAGGCTCTTGTATGTTTGCTGCTGCTTATTGTAGAGGGTGTGATTCTATTTTTTGTCTGTGGCGCCGATATGGCGGGATTTGCCGGGTATCTGTTTATTATGATTCTAGCCTCCCTTGCGATTATCTGCTTCGGTGCAGTGGTAGGCATTGCGGCAAAAGACCAAATGTCAGCTGGAACGCTGGGCTCTCCTTTGATGATGCTCATGTTAATGCCGCCGATTTTCGGGCAGTTTAGCGAACTCATTGGAAAGATTGCTAAGCTGTTTCCTACGATGTCACTTTATACAGTGTATCCGTCTGTTGCAGCAGGAGAGTCCCTTGTTCTAGCGGATAACCTCGTTGCAATTGGAGTATGTATTGTATGGATCATCGCAGGTGTCATTCTGTTTCAGAGGATTTATAAGAAAAAGGGCTTGGATGATTAATCGTTCAATTTTGAGTAGTGAGGATTATTTGCCATGGCAAAACGATTTATCATTATACTTTGCATTTTTCTTGCACTTCCTATAGAAACTTTCAGCGCCAGCAGCGATATCGTCAGTACCAGCGATAGCAAATATACCTACAGTGATTTTATAGAGGATCTGAATGCGCTGACCGATAAATATCCGGACAGACTCTCTAAAACTTATCTGGGTAAAACGGCTGATCGCAGAAGTTTGTACTGTGTCGTTCTTGGGAATCCCAAAGCAGAGAAACAGATTTTTGTGACCGCCGGTATCCACGGCAGGGAGTACATTAACAGCCAGCTGGTTATGGGTATGATTGAGTATTATTGTAGAAACTACAAATCAGGTCTTTATTGCGGCGTTTCTTACGAGGAACTTTTTGATTCAGTCAGTATCATCATCGTCCCTATGGCAAATCCTGACGGTATTGCAATCAGTGCCCTTGGACCTGACGCTATCAGAAATGCAACTCTTCGAAAAAAGATCAAGAAAATGCCGAGAACCGGAGCTTATTCCAACTGGCAGGCCAATGCAAGAGGGGTTGATTTAAATAGAAATTACAAGATGTACAGTACGTATCCAAGTACAAAGACTTATGCCAGTCAGTATTATCCGGGACCAAAGCGTTTTTCTGAGAATGAAACCCAGAGTATTTTAGCAGCTTTAGAAGACTGCTCCAATGTACAGGCTGTCATCAACTACCATAGTATGGGAGGGGTGATTTACTGGGGCTATCACAACAAAAGCTATAAGAAAAGGTGCTGGAGCTTTGTAAAACTGTTTCGCGTCATGACCGGCTACAGCACCATTGATGAAAGCTACACTAAGGCGACATACGGGGATTTTGAGCATTACATCATGCATGAGTATAAAATTCCTTATGTATGTATCGAAAATGGAATCAGCGGCGTACCCGTTCCAAACAGAGAGTTTTCCTCAATATTTAAAAAGAATAAATTGGGCTTTGCTAAAGCTGCGTATCAGTACAGGTAGTAGGCAGACCTTTGAAAAGACTGTTTTTACTTGAAAGTAGAGGCAGTCTTTTGTGTATTTATTTTTCGTAATTTTTTTATTGTAAACTAATAGGGTTTGGTAGTAATTAGGAGGATTTAGCTATGAAACGAACTACAAAACTTTTACTCATTTGTCTGCCGCTTCTCATGCTGTACAGCTGTAAAAATACAGAACCTGCGGCAACAATCGCTGCGCCGTCTGTCAGTGTGCAAAGCTTTCCGGGATCAGGAAAAATGCTGATTTCGTGGAAGCCTGTTGAAACCATAGAAAATGTAGACGGTTACGGTGTTTTTCGTGCAGACAGCAAAGACAGTGAGTTTCAATGTTTGTACGAAACTGATAAAGTCGAAAATACAGCCTTTTATAACTACCTTGATATCGATAGAAAAGTAGGACAAACTTATTTTTACAAGGTAAAGAGTTATCATTTAGATGGTGAAAACAGGGTATACAGCGATACCGAAAGTTCGATTATTTCTGTGAAAGCAGAACCCTCAATTGCTAAAGACCCAGAAAATCCGCTAATGCTGGTAAATAAATCCTGCTGGCTTTCTGAGACCTATGTACCGGCAAATCTGGTTTCGGTCAGTGAATTTGCTGTGAAAGCCATCGATGCAAAGAAAATTGTTCGAGATGCCTATGAAAAACTGTATCATGACGCAGAAAAAGCCGGTTTTGATATCAAAATCGTATCTGCGTATAGAGATTACGCACTACAGGAATATCTGTTTGCTTATTGGTGTGAAGTCGATGGGGAAGAACTGGCTCTAAGACTCAGCGCAAAGCCTGGAAGAAGTGAACATCAGACCGGCTATGCACTGGACGTATCCTGTGAATCTTCCGGTTGGGATCTTCTTGAAAGCTTTGGAAGCACACCTGAAGGAATATGGCTTGCTGAAAACTGTCACAAGTACGGTTTCATTATTCGCTACGAAAAAGATACAGAAGATATTACTGGCTATGCTTATGAACCATGGCATTTAAGATATGTCGGTGAAAAAACTGCAGGAGAAATCAAGTCCCAAGGCATTACCTTAGAAGAATATCTGGGAGCTGGTATAAGATAAAAGGTGATTGGTCGTAAGTGTAATAACTATTCCTAAAATCATAATTTTGGGAATAGTTATGGAAGGTTTATGAACACTTTGCCAAAACCATATCAAAATCCACCTCAAGTTATTAACTCAACATCAGTAAAATCTGTTCTCCAATCATCAATAATTTTATTTTTTTATTTCATCTTATCTTGTTTCATAAAACTTAATTCTAAATAAACCTTCATAGTTTCTGCGTTGCGTTTACATCTACTCACGTAATCACTTATGTTTTTTCTTAGACAAAAAACTCAGGACTTATGTGTAAAGGCACATATAGTCCTGAGTTTCGGAATGTCTTCTACTTAAAAGGAATTGGCGCAGCAGACATTCCTTTATGGGATAAAATTTCTGAGGCTCTAATTTGCGTTTTAAGCGATTTTATCGTGTGTAATCGATATCTTGGTCGACGAAAAAACTCGCTCAAAATGGTGTTTTTTCTAAATATGTCTAAATTCATAAAAGCAAGTTTATTGATATACCGGGACGACGATTTTCTGGCCGGCTGTCAGTTCATCTGCAGTGATTTCGTTAATGTCACAGATATCCTCAACGATTCGGCGTGCGTCTGAACTGGTCGGTCCATATTCTGTGGCGATATCCCAGATGGTGTCGCCGGCTTCAATCTCAACTACGTTATATAAATCCTTGGAGGAACTGTTTGCTGTATTGAAACCCAGTAATGTTCCTGCAATAGTAACAAGACAAAGAATTAAAACTGTCATAAAAAATGTAAATCTGAATTTGGAAGCTACTCTATATTTCTTGGTCATGTGTTCTCACCTCTCTAAACATTTGTTCGTTTTCTATATATTATCAGAATAAATGTTCTTTGTCAAGAGAAAAATAAACAAATGTTCGAAAATGGTATAACAAAAAACGTTCGCTCTGAAAACAGGCTGCGAACGCTTGATTTTCCCTATGAAATTATAAGGACTTTCCAAGAATATAAGCTTTTTCAGGATAGTCGGTCTGCTCGATATCCCCTTTCTCTGCACAGGCTATAGCATAAATTTGCCCTTTATCCTCCCACTTCAGATAGTGTATTGCCTCTTCGTAAACAGCCTGAATTCCTCTCGCCGTGCGAACATCTGTGTCTGCTGCAGTAACCAGCAGTGCAGATGATTTTTGAGCACCGCAGAGCATTTTATCGATACTGTAGAAGCGATCGATGACAGCTTTTATCTGAGAGGTAAACCCGGAATAATATACCGGCGATATGAAGACCACCATATCCGCAGAAAGCAGAGCCGGAATCAGCTCCTGCATATCATCCTCAAATACACAGACTGCGTCTCCTTGTCCACAGGCGTTACAGGCAATACAGCCATTCACTTCTTTCTGTGCAGCGTCAAAGCGATAAATGCTGTGGCCGGCTTCTTCTGCGCCCTTTATAAATGAATCTGCAAGAACAAAAGATGTTCCATTTTCATGAGGGCTTCCAGTTAAGACTACAATTTTCATTAAAACCTCCATTTATTTAGTAACTTTATCATAAAATTTATCAAGATATTGATTGATTTTATCTCTGTAAATGACGCAGAGAACAAATGCGATGACAGCAAAGGCGCCGATTACAGCCATTCCAATATAATGCTGTTTAAAATAGAATGCGCCAATCAAAAGGCTTCCTCCCATGCCGAAGACTCTTCCTGCCATAGAAAATGCCATAAATGCCTTAAATTTCATCTCGGAAACACCAGCAGCGTAGCTGACTACATCTTTCGGCAGCCCCGGAATCAGGTATAAAAGAAAGACTATGATATATGCCCTTTTGCTGTTCAGCCTGTCTATAAAATGGTTGATTCGTTCTTCGCCAAAGAACAGATGTACTGCGTCCTTTCCCAGAAGTCTCGCCAAATAGAAGGAAATCAGTGTGCCGAGAAAAGCACCTATCATGGAAAAAATCAGCCCTGGGATAAATCCGTACAAATATCCGGCGGCAAACTGAAATGCCTGTCCTGGAATCACGCTGATGACGATTTGCACCACCTGAATACCAATGTAGATGAAGATACTTTCAAATTTATATCTCTCCAAATAAGCAAGCACATCGTTAAAAGAACGGAACTGCTCGATAAAATCCCTCTGGCAAAAGATAATGTATAAAGGGATGCCGATTACAATGCCAGAAAGCACCGCCAGCTTTAAAATAGAAAGGATCAGCTTAGTTTTCTTCGCCTTTTTGATATTCTCCTTTACATCATCTTTTGTTTTATGCGCATTTTCTTTCCATGTTTCTTTGTCCATAAATTCCTCAAATCCCTTTTAAATATCTAATAACCCTTTTTTGTAAAGCTGCTGAATTGACTTAATCACGCCAAATTTTGAGTGCTCGTAGGTAAGTCCCCCTTGGAAATACACGATGTATGGCTCACGAATCGGCGCATCGGCGCTGAGCTCAATGGAAGAACCCTGAACAAAAGCGCCCGCGGCCATAACCACATCAGATTCATAACCCGGCATAGCCCAAGGCACAGGTGTTACGTGAGCGTCAATAGGTGCAGCCGCCTGAATTCCTTCGCAGAATGCAACTACAGCCTCTGGCGAACCCAGTTTCACAGACTGAATAATATCGCTGCGACTGTCGGAAACGCCTGGCCTGATTTCAAAACCCAGCATTTCATAAGCCTTTGCGCAGAGCATTGCACCTTTCACTGCCCCGTTTACAACCTTTGGTGCCATAAACAGTCCCTGCAAAATAGCGCGGGTCTGTCCGAAGGTAAGACCGCATTCTGCACCGATTCCCGGACAGGTCATGCGGTAAGAAATCTTGTCAATCAAATCTCTGCGTCCGCAGACATACCCGCCGGTCAAGGCAAGTCCGCCACCCGGATTCTTGATAAGAGAACCCGCTATCACGTCAATTCCAACGTTTGTAGGCTCTTTCACATCGAGGAACTCGCCGTAGCAGTTGTCCGCCATACAGACGATATCCGAATTGATGCCATGAACAAAATCAGCAACTTCTGCAATTTGGTTTACAGTAATTGAATTACGCCAACTATATCCGGTAGCTCGCTGAATGGAAACCATTTTGGTTTTATCTGAAATGGTTTTACCAAGGGTCTCAAGATCAATGGAACCGTCCGGCAGCAAGTCTACCTGTTTATAGGTTACGCCATATTCTTTGAGAGAACCCATGCCTTCACCGCGAATACCGATGACTTCTTCCAGGGTGTCGTAAGGACCACCACTGCAGTAAATCAGCTCATCGCCGGGACGAAGGATGCCCATTAGCGTAATCGCTAGAGCGTGAGTACCGTTTACGATGGTCGGACGAACCAGCGCAGCTTCTGTTCCAAAAATCTCTGCATAAACCTTTTCAACTGCCTCTCTTCCTGGATCATCGTAGCCGTATCCTGTATTCCAAGCAAAGTGCATATCCGCAATTCTGTGATTTTGCAGCGCCGACAGTACTTTATACTGGTTATATGCCATGATATCATCAAGGGTCTGGTAGGAGTCAGCAATCTCCTCCTCTGCCCTGTTTACAAGATTAAGAACCCTTGGGCTGATACCAAATTTTTCGATAAGTAGTTTGTCTGTGTAATTCATCTGTATTCTCCATTTATATTACAATTAAAATTATAAGCCTCTTTTCAGGTTTGTAAATCCCCCTGCATCATTCTTCACAAAACCTTAAGATTTTCGTTGCATTTGTGAAAGAATGATGGCGCAGAAAATCAGTCCGCAACCGAGATATTCTCTGAAAGCCAGCTTTTCCTGAAAGAAAATCATGCCCGCAATCATGGTAAAGACGGTCTCGCTGGAAAGGAGCAGCGACGCCTTTGCAGGCTCCATATAGCGCTGACCGATGACCTGAAAGGTGTAACCCAGCCCGCAGGAGCAAATGCCACCGTAAAGAAGCGGAACTATAGCCGCCTGCACGTCAGCAAGACTTGTATCTTCAAAAAGAAGAGATATTACGCTACATACAATTCCAGTCACAATAAACTGACAAGAGGAAAACTTGACAGGATCTAATTGCTGCACAAAGTGATCCACCATATAAAAGTAAACAGTATAAAACACGGCTGCAAACAACATCATCATATCACCGCGATTAAAAGCGGCACTGCCGCCGTAAAGGCACATGAAATAAAAACCTGTCATTGCAACCACTACTGCAATCCATACTGTCTTTTCTATTTTTCTCCCCAGAAAAACACCGGCAAGGGGTACTAAAATAATATACAGCGCCGTAATAAAACCTGCTTTTCCAATAGTTGTAAACGGAAGCCCCAGCTGCTGTGCAATCGTAAAAGTCATCAGATTGAGGCCGCACACAATGCTGCCGATTACAAGGGTTTTCGGATTGCGTTCCACTTCCCTTTGCGCCGGACTTTTTCTTTTGTCCACAAATAGCCAGAGTGGAATCAGAGATATGCCGCCTAAGAGACAGCGATAACCGGTAAAGGAAAAGGGCTGCAGATTTTCCGTACCTGCTTTTAGGGCAACCATGGCAAAGCCCCAGATGAAAGCAGCCACAAGAAGGAAAACTGCGCCTTTTAAAGTATTCTTATCTGTCACTTTTCGGTCCTCTCCTTTTCCCATTCCATGCCGCTTACCAAATCACGTTTTACATTTTGCTTGTGCTGTGCGTAAAGCTGGGTTGTCGTCACCTGTTCATGATCCAAAAGAGCTGCCACATCGTAAATCGAATTGCCCCTGCCGATTAAGCTGGTCGCAGCCGTCGCTCTCAGCTTATGAGGGCTGTAACCGGCTTTTGATGAAGTCTTTAATGCAATTGCGGTATATTTCTTTACAAGCTCTCGAATCTGTCTGTCAGTCATACGAGTGCCTTGCAGAGAAAGAAATAATGCGTCGCGGTGGTCTTCTAGCAGAGTTTCCTCCTCAGGTCTTTCATTTGCCAGATAGTCCTCCAATACAGCTGTTACCGACTGGTTTAAAGGCATGATGGATTCCTTACCGCGCTTTCTATAAATCTTAAACTCGCCGCGGGAAAAGTTAAAAGACGAGACATTCAGCTGCTGCAGCTCGGAAAGTCTGAGACCATAGGTCAAGAACAACATCAAAATGGCCTTATCCCGCTTTTTTGTTTTTTGCCAATAGGAATAGGCGTGCTTGGTTAGGCCTGTGCCGTTTGTCACAGCGTCCAGCATAATCATGACCTCATCATCCTGCAGCGCTTTAATCTCCCGTTCTCCTGCCTTCGGTACGCGAATCGGGTCAAAGCCGTCGGTAATATTCTTTTCGAGGAGCTGATCCCTGTACAGCTGCTTAAACATTACTGAGACAGAAGATTTTTTCCTCGCCAGTGTCTTATTGTTGTTTTCATAGACGTAAATGTTTTTTTCTGTTTCTACTTTATATTTTCTGCAGTAATCCAGATAGATATTGATGTCAGCGGCTTTTATTTCGGCAAATTCTTTTAAAGTAATCTGTGAGGTCGTCTCCGCCTTTGTCAAATCCGTTTCAGCAATCAGATAATTGCAGAAGAATTTAATATCGTGCAGATAGGCAAGTCTGGACATAGGCAGCACATTCCCTTTTAGATAGATGAAAAATCCGCGTAAAAACTTGGGAAGTTCCGACTCAATGTCTTCGCACTCTTGAAAAATCTGCGCTTCTTTTTTTACGATATTATCCGGTTTGTCACTTTTATTGTGAATTTTTATTTCTTTTCCAGCCATTTAAAGATCTCCTCAAGACAGCTTTCGTCACTGTCATATTCTGAAATGTTAAACCACTGCATATCCTTATATCGTTTAAACCAGGTCAACTGCCTCTTGGCGTAGTGTCTGGTATTTTTCTTGACTAAATCGACAGCCTCTGCTAAATCGTAGCGTCCCTCCAAATAGCCGATAATTTCTTTGTAGCCGATGCCCTTCATGGAAATATCGCTTTCTGTAAGACCTCTTTCCATCAGCCCTTTTACCTCATCACAAAGTCCCTGCTCCATGAGCAAGCCAACTCTCTGATTAATTCTATCATAAAGCTGCTGTCTGTCTCTGGCAAGCCCGATAAGTCTGGCACTGTAATCAGAGGTCAGCTTTAAATCTGACGCAAAGTCCTTTACTTTTTCTCCCAAAGATGCCGCCTCGATGGCGCGGACTACTTTCTTGATGTTGTTGGGGTGTATCCGTTTTGCGGCTTCAGGGTCCGCTTCTTCCAATTTCTTGTGAAGCCAGGCAGGTCCGTAGGTTTCAGCTTCTTTGTAAAGGCTGTCGCGAAATGCCGTATCACCCGGCGGCGCGCTAAAATCCATATCGTAAAGCAGCGCACTCAGATAAAGACCCGTACCGCCTGCAATAACCGGCGTTTTGCCTTTTGCAAAGATTTCCTCGATGGCGCCTTTCGCCAGCTTTTGATATCTTGCTGCTGAAAAAGCCTCCGTCGGCTCAATTTCGTCGACCAGATAGTGTTTCACACGTCTTCGTTCCTCTGCCGTAGGCTTAGCGCTGCCGATGTCCATGTATTTGTAAAGCTGCATGGAGTCGCAGGAAACCACTTCTCCATCCATATGCAGCGCAGTCTCTATGGCATATTTTGTTTTTCCCACTGCGGTAGGTCCGCAGATTACAATGATTTCCCGGTTCATAACATTTATACTCTCTTAAACATCTTCTCTATTTCGTATTTTGAAAGTCTGATAAAGGTCGGTCTACCGTGAGGGCATGAAAACGGATTTTTACATGCGGAAAGCAGTTTGATAAGTGCTTTCATCTCCTCCATGGAGAGGTTGTCGTGAGCCTTTACCGCCGCTTTACAGGATTTTGTAATCAGTTTGTTTATGACAACGGTATTTTGAATCTTTGTCCCATCAGCGACGCTGTCGATAAAGTGTTTCACAAAATCTTCCGCTTCAGAAATAGTCATAAAGGTTGGAATTTCCTTGATAATATAGGAATTCTGCCCGAATTCCTGGACAGCAAATCCCATATCAGAAAGGCAGTCTAGCCAGTCATATTCATTTTCCTTTACAGCCAGAGGTACTTCTAGAAGTATCGGTGTCAGAATAGGCTGGCGCAGCTTTTCTTCCTCCAAATACTCACCGACAAGCTTTTCATAGAATACACGTTCGTGAGCTGCGTGCTGGTCAATCAGATAAAAGTAATTGCCGTCAACAGCCGTGATATAGGTGCCAAATATGGCGCCGGTTAAAGTAAGAACCTCAAAATCAAATGGCTGCATTGCAGGTGTATCAATGGAAAGCACAGGCTTTTCAAGCTCTGTATTTTCAGCTTTCGACTGCGGAAGTTCCGAAAACGCATCGGTTACTTCGTCTGACGGTTTGTTCGCTTCATGGAAGACCTGCGGCATATCATAGGACACTTTTTCTTCGGCAACCTTTAAAGTTTCTCGACGGGTGGATAATATCTGTTTTATGTCTACCCGCGGTTCGGATTTATTTTCAGATTTTTGCTCGTGTTTCTGTTCAGGCTCTGCCTTTGACTTTTGCGGCGGCTCAGGTTCAGAAATTGTAACTTGAGTTTCTACAGGGCGCACGTTCTCCTTTATCGGCGATTTAAAGATGTTTTTGACCTCTGTAACAGCGGCCTTGGCTCCGAGCGCCTGCACAATTCCCTCTGCCACTAAAGCAGTGATATCTTCCTCCTTGTCAAAGCGGACTTCCTTTTTGTTTGGGTGAATGTTGACATCCAGCTTTGCAGGATCTGTCTTGATAAACAAAAATGCAACCGGATATCTGCCGTCAAAAAGTCTTTCTTTATAGCCGGCAGCGACTCCTCTTTCGATGACTTTGCTGGAAACAACCCTTCCGTTGACAAAGAAAATTTGATTTTTC
The DNA here is from genome assembly GCF_009936115.1 of Anaerotruncus sp. 80. Taxonomy (NCBI): domain Bacteria; kingdom Bacillati; phylum Bacillota; class Clostridia; order Eubacteriales; family Oscillospiraceae; genus Anaerotruncus; species Anaerotruncus sp. 80. The sequence continues at coordinate 126,870 of NZ_QWES01000009.1, read as the reverse complement.
CGATTGGTTCTTGACAGAGATGGTCTTGATATGTAGCCGCTGACCTTACTACCGTCTTTCTCATAAGTAACAGGAACTAAATCCTTGTATTCACTGATTTTATAAACCGCCAGAATAGCAGCCAGCACATCACCTTTTCCGACTGTAGAAAATATGATATTACCGTTATTGATGAAACGAAATTTGACCGCAGGGTAAGCCAGCGCAATCTGGGACATAAAGTCGATAATCTGACCGCTTTCTGCACCATCAGATTTAAGGAATTTGCGTCTGGCAGGAGTATTATAAAACAGATCTGTTACGATAATGGTCGTACCGTCAGGACAGCCAGTTCCACTGTTTGCAATGACTTCGCTGCCGTGGATCAATAGTTTCACGCCCATTTTGGCATCCTTTGTCTTAGTGATAAATTCCGTATGGGTTACTGCGGCGATGCTGGCAAGGGCTTCACCACGAAAGCCTAGGGTTTCGATAGCATCCAGATCTCTTGCTGTAGAAATTTTGCTGGTTGCATGGCGAAGAAAGGCTGTTTCTGCCTCTTCCCGCGGTATACCGCAGCCGTTATCAGTGACACGAATATAGGTTTTTCCACCGTTTTTTATCTCCACTATGATTGAGTCAGCGCCTGCATCAAGGGAATTTTCTACAAGTTCTTTAATAATGGAGACTGGTCTTTCGATGACTTCTCCAGCAGCGATTTTATCAGCGATGTTCTTTTCTAAAACTTTAATCATCGATTGCTTCCTTTAACTCTTCTAAAATACCAATAGCTTGCGAAGGCGTAATTTCCATCAGATTCAGTTTGCGAATCCGGTCTACTACAGGATTTGGTCCTGGGGTAAAAAAGGAAATTTGTTCCTCAACAGAAACTGCCGCAGGCTCTTTTGCAGCGGTTTGCACATATGTATATGGGGATATTTCTATGCTGCCTGCTTCCAATTGCTCCAGCTTTTTCTGGGCATTTTCAAGAAGCGGACTTGGTACCCCTGCTAGTTTTGCTACATGAATGCCATAGCTTCTGCTGGCAGAGCCGCGCACAATTTTGTGTAAAAATACGATGTTTCCATTTTCTTCTGAAACATCCACATTGAGATTGCAAACCCCCGGTATCTGCTCTTCCAGTGCAGTCAGCTCGTGATAATGGGTCGCAAATAGGGTTCTAATATGGGTGGCTTCATTGCAGAGGTAATCCACAGCAGCCCAAGCGATGGAAAGTCCGTCGTAGGTGCTTGTTCCCCTGCCGATCTCATCGAGAATAATCAGGCTTCGCTCTTTGGAGCAGCTGAGAATATAGGCGAGTTCGCTCATTTCTACAAAGAATGTAGACTGTCCCTGTGCCAGATTATCAGAGGCTCCGATTCTAGTGAAAATCCTATCTACGACACCGATTCTGGCGTACTCACAAGGGACAAAACAACCCGCCTGCGCCATCAGTACAATGAGTGCGGTCTGCCGCATGTAAGTAGATTTACCAGCCATATTAGGTCCGGTGATGACCAGCATACTGGTGTCTGTGTTGTTCAAATAGGTATCGTTGCATACAAACATACCATCTGTAATCATCTGTTCGATAACCGGGTGTCTGCCCTTTTCGATCTGCAGTTCAAAACTTTCGTCGATAATTGGCTTTACATAGCCCAGCTTATTGCTGACATTGGCAAAACTGCAAAGCACATCCAGCTGCGCAATAGCCTGGGAGGTTTGCTGAATTTCTCTGATAAAGGCTTGAATTTTATTTCTGATTTCTGTAAAAAGTTCATATTCCAGCTGGTTAATTTTCGTCTCCGCATTGAGAACCAGATTTTCCATTTCCTTCAGCTCCGGCGTGATGTAACGCTCATTATTGACAAGGGTCTGTTTGCGGATATAGTCCTCGGGAACCAGCGCAGCATTGGCTTTCGTTACGTCAATATAATAACCGAAAACCTTATTAAAACCGACCTTTAAGGTACGAATGCCCGTTCGTTCTCTCTCAGTATTTTCTAAATTTGCAATCCACTGTTTGCCGTCTTTGATGGAAAACTTGATATCGTCAAGTTCTTTGGAATAGCCTTCTTTAATCAGCCCACCTTCTTTGATGGCAAATGGCGCATCTTCTCTGATGGCGCTTTCTATCAGGGTATAGATTTCTTCTAAATCATAAATCTGAGCAGAAAGCTGCTGCAACAAGGCTGAATCTACGTACTGCAGGCTGTCTTTAATTTCAGGCAGCACAAAGACCGAGCTTTTCAGTGCAATCATGTCCTTGCCGTTGGCATTTCCTGACGCAATTCTTCCGGCAAGCCGCTCAAAGTCATAGACCTGTTTCAGTGCTTCGCGCAGGTTATTCTCTAAAATCGGCTGCTCGGAAAGTTCCGATACTGCGTCGAGGCGCAGATTGATTTCGGCGGCATTGTTCAAAGGTTCCCTCAGCCACTGTTTCAGTTTACGGCATCCCATAGCCGTTGCCGTCTTGTCCAAAACGCCCAGGAGCGAGCCCTGAACTCTTTTATCGTATAATGTCTCTGTAATTTCAAGGTTTCTGAGTGTCGCCTTGTCGAGAGACATGTGTTTTCCTATTTCATAAAATCTGCACTGAGTCAGCTGTGAAAGGTTTTGCTTCTGGGTTTCCAGCAGATATGAAAGCAGCGCCCCAAGAGACAGTACGCACAAGTCTCTTCCCGAAAGTCCTAAACTTGTCAGCGAAACCTGGCTGAATTGAGCCTTAATTGCGTCCTCAGCGGCTTTTTGCGCATAGTAGGATTCATTCCTTGCAAAGACAAAAGCGCCAGTGACAGCTTTGATTTCGTCACAGTCTATGATGGACTGTGCACCTTCGTTTATCATGATTTCTTTTGCATCGATTTTGGCAAGCTCATTGAGCATATTCTGTGCAAAATTTAGTCCGGAAAGTTCTTCTGTTGTATAAAGCTCACCTGTTGAAATATCACAGTAAGAAATGGACATACCCTTCTTGTCCAAATATACCGAAGCCAGATAGTTATTTTCGTTTTCCTTCAGCATGGTCTGTGAAGTCACCGTGCCTGGTGTAACAATCTGTATAACCTCACGTTTTACAATACCTTTAGCGGCAGCAGGATCTTCTACCTGTTCGCAGATGGCTACTTTGTATCCTTTTTCTACAAGACGAGCGATATAGGTATCAGCAGAGTGAAACGGCACGCCGCACATAGGAGCTCGCTCCTCCTGCCCGCAGTTTTTGCCGGTTAAAGTCAGCTCCAGTTCTCTGGACGCAAGTTTGGCGTCGTCGAAGAACATCTCATAAAAATCGCCCAATCTAAAAAAGAGAATACAATCCTGATATTCTGCTTTAATTTCTAAATATTGCTGCATCATTGGTGATAGCTTGTTTTTTGCCATGAAAGTATTACTCCTTTTTTTTATAGTTCATTTCTTCTAAAAATAGTCCGAAAATGTATAGAGGAGATTGTCCATACAGTCCGGTTTCGTCGTCGGCAAGCAGCGCACCTGTGTTCGACTTATAAAATCGTTCCAGCGCCTGCTCCTCAGTTATTTGAAATTCCTTTGCAATCATCTCTACGATGAGCAGAAAGTTTGAAAAGATAGCTTACTCATAAAATTTCTCCGAATATCCATTTAGTTTTTCAAAATATAAATCCTCTGCCAAATACTGATCGCTCATGCAGTGCATATCGGAAACGCCTTCACTTAGAAGCTCATAAGTCTTTGAATGATAAAAAAACGATAATGCTTCACGCTTTGTTATATTTGAAAGTGCTGCAAAGCGGCTGATAACACGGGCGTATTTCATCTGCAGCAAAATGGGATTTGCATTCATATCGAATCACTCCTTTCAAATTTCAAGCATTTTTCTATCATATCTTGACTTCTAAAACAAATTTGCAGGTTTGGATCCTCAAATTTCAGCCGTTTCAGAGCTTCAGTTTTGTCGATTAAACCATCGAAATACAGCTCTATCGTATTGAATACTTTATCGTTGGCAACACCGCCGATTACCATATCATAGTCGGTCTTGTCCTGACCGTTTCTGCACGCCAAAACAAAATCCAACCAGGATTCAGAGTAACTTTCAAATCTCAATATCTTGAATTGATGACTTTCTAACTCACAAAACTGATACTGGTTGAGAATGGCCTGCTGGTCACGCCGCTTAAATTTTTGACACCAGTTTTCAGCCTGTGCCAGAATCGGTGTCGTATAAAACCCTTTTCCAAAATCTACATTCAATCTAGAAAACTGAATATCGGGGTATTTAATTTCTGTATTAGAACCATGGTATAAAATCATATTTTTATTCCTTTTTCGTTCAGGAGCGACAGAATGTCTTCTAAAATATATTCTTTGCTCTGGGTATGAAGAATCGGATAATTTGGGATAATGTAACTGTAAAGAATATCGCTGTCTTCCGTAAAAGCCTTAAATATCCTCTGGCTGCCTACACTTAGTTTCTTTTCCAGATTCTCAACACAAAATACAGCAAATTCAAGTTCCTCTTGGCTGATGTCATGTTCTTTTTCTCTAGACGCCATTTCCTCATCTCCATTTCCTATAATACTTAATTATACCAAAAAACACGCTATAATAAAAGTCAAAATCCGGTTTTTGTTTCGTACATACGAATCTCGGCCCCATCGTCTTCTTTGATGATTCCATAGAACGTCCAGCCGCATTTTTCGTAGAATTTAGTATGGTCTGTGATGAGATATAGCTTTTCAAACCCAGCTGCTGAGGTTTCTTTTTTCGCAAAATTCATCAGCTTTTTCGCTAAACCTTGTTTTCGATAGGGCGGTTCAACAAACAGCGCGCACAGGTTTGGAGTTAAATCCTTTCTCTGATGAAAGTCATTTTCGATGATACCTGCGCCGGCAATAGTACTCTCTTTCTCATCTAAAATAACAAACCATTTCGGAATTCCGACAGGATTACCAATATATGCTTTCATACTTTCCATGTATGCTTCTAAAGGCACGCCCCATTTGTCCGAAAACCAAGAGGCAGCTTCGACTAAAAGCTGTGGATTATCGCAAATTGTTTTGATTTCCATTTATATACACTACCTTCCATTTAAAACAAAAGGGACACAGAATTATCCATGCCCCTTGCTTATCTTTTTTATCAACATTGACAAAATCAAAATATTTTTCGTTTTTTGTCAATAAATCAGGTAAAAACACCTCAATTTACCTCAATTTTCTCGAAGTTTTTGACAGAATTGACAAGAATCTTAGAATCTGTCAATTTTAGCAATGTTTTAACCCGATTTCTTTGACAGAATTGACTAAATCATGATTTTTTGTCAATTTTGTCAAGGCAGCCGCTGAGTCGATGCACAAACTTCTCGGATTACAATGTTCCACAGCTTATGCAGATTCTGCAGCTTGGTACTCTCGCAGTGCTTATCTCTTGTTATAAGCCTCGATTCCCAATCTGATCAGCTCTACTCCTCTTCTCATATCTGCCTGATTCAGCACGTATGCGATACGCATTTCATCTTTACCAAGACCTGGTGTTGCATAGAAACCTTCAGCAGGTGCGAACATAACAGTTTCGCCGTTATCTTCAAACTCAGTCAGAAGGAACATCAGGAAGTCTTCTACACTGTCCACAGGAAGTTTTGCAGTCATATAGAATGCGCCGCCAGGCTTTCTGCAAACAACGCCAGGAATCTTCATCAGTTCTTCGTATACGACGTCTCTTCTTCCGCAGTATTCAGCTTTTACTTCATCGTAGTAAGAAGCTGGCAGTTTAAACAGTGCAGCAGCGCCAACCTGGTCAACGGTGGATACGCAAAGTCTGCCCTGTGCAATCTTCATCACGCTCTGCATAAATTCCTGATTCTTGGAAACCAGCAGACCGATTCTTGCGCCGCAAGCGGAGAATCTCTTGGAAACGGAGTCAATGATGATAACTCTGTCTTCTACGTCTTTGACCTGACCGAAGGAAACAGCTTCTCTTCCGTCATAAGCAAATTCTCTGTATACTTCGTCGGCGATAATCCACAGGTCGTGTTCCTTTGCGATATCGCCGATCAACTGCATTTCTTCTTTAGTAAGTACAGTACCGGTTGGATTGCCTGGGTTAATGCAGCAGATAGCCTTAGTTTTTTCTGTAATCAGCGGTTCAATCTGCTCTCTCTTTGCATAATGATAGCCTTCCTCTGCTTTTGTAGTAATAGGAACAACCTTACCGCCTGCAGAAGTAGCAAATGTATGGTAGTTGGTATAGAACGGTTCTGCGATGAGAACTTCGTCGCCTTCGTTGAGAAGTGCCAGGAAAGTCATGGTCAGTGCTTCAGAACCACCGGTTGTAACGATCATATCGTTTCTGCCGATTTCCATTCCGTAAGTTTTGAAGTAATCAGATACAGCGTCCTGCAGCTCAGTAATACCGCCGGATTCAGCATAAGCGATTACTTTGTTTTCATAAGCTCTGATTGCATCCATAAAGCATGCCGGTGTTTCTACGTCCGGCTGACCGATGTTCAGGTGATAAACTTTCTTACCTGCGTCCTTTGCTTTCTGTGCAATCGGGTTGAATTTTCTGATTGGTGAAAACTGCATTGCTTCCACTTTGTTTGATAATTTCATTTCTCTCGATCTCCTTGTTTTCCTAAAAAATATACGTGCTTATTCTAACTCTGCATGAGAGTTTTCAACCACTTCTTGTATACATGATACATTATAACACATTTCCCTCGATTTGGAAAGATGTAAAAGATATTCTATATTACCTTTTGCACCGGTAACTGGAGAAAATGTCAAACCATGGGCATATAGACCGTTAGCTTCCCCATAAGAAATCACATTTTCGATGACTTCTCTGTGAACATTTCGATCTCTGACGATACCTTTTTTTCCAACCTGCTCTCTTCCGGCTTCAAACTGCGGCTTTACGAGGCAGACGATCTCCCCGTCATCTGCAAGAACAGCAGCAGCCACAGGAAAAATCAGCCGCAGAGAAATAAATGATACATCGATACTGATAAAATTGATAGGTTCTGCAATCAAATCGGTATCCAGATATCGGACGTTACATTTTTCCATATTGACAACTCTCTCGTCATTTCGCAGTTTCCAGTCCAGCTGTCCATAGCCGACATCAATGGCATAAACTTTGGAAGCTCCATTTTGCAGCATGCAGTCGGTAAAGCCGCCAGTGGAGGCGCCGATGTCCATGCAGACTGCCCCATTAAGTTGCAGATTAAACTGCCCCATAGACTTTTCAAGTTTTAAGCCGCCTCTGCTCACATAAGGACAGAGATTCTCTTTAACGAAAATCTCTGCGTCTTCATTTACCTGATTTCCCGCTTTATCACTGCGCTGTCCATCGACATAGACAATCCCTGCCATGATGGCAGCCTTTGCACGCTCACGGGACTGATAATATCCTTTTTTTACTAATAAAATATCAAGCCTTTCTTTCAAGGTGTTCACAAATCCTTTCTGCGATGGACGCCGTATCAAGTCCGTACTTATGATACAAATCGTCACAGCCGCCATGTTCTATAAACTGGGCAGGCCATCCAAAACTGAGTACATCGCTGCACCCTGTTTCTGCCCGAAATCCTTCGCCAAAGCCTCCGGCAAGGAGATTATCTTCTAAGGTTACAATAGTTTTATTCTCTTCAAGGCAAGACAAATCCATCGGCTTTACACAGCCTACTTCGACGATGCCTGCTTCAATTCCTTTCTCCAAAAGGGCTGCCCGTACATCCTCTGCAACACCTGCCATCTTTCCCACTGCCCAGATATCAACGTCTTTACCTTTTGTCTTGCGTCGGTTTTCTCCGGCATACGGCGTCAGATTTGCAGTATCAAAGTCGCAGACACCTCTCGGATAGCGAATTGCTACAGGCGTACCAAGGGAGAGCGCATAACTCAGCATAGTGCAAAGCTGCGTACCGTCTATTGGAGTCAACACGGTCATATTTGGAATCGATCTTAAATATGAAAGATCGAAAACACCATGGTGTGTTTCTCCGTCCGCGCCTACAATCCCTGCCCTGTCGATGGCAAAGACTACTGGCAGATTCTGCAGACAGACATCCTCAATAATCTGATCGTACCCTCTCTGCAAAAAAGAGGAATAGATGGCAACCACCGGCTTCATACCGGCTTTTGCAAGACCTGCTGCAAAAGTTACGCCATGAGCTTCTGCGATACCTACATCAAAAAATCTGGTCGGATACCGCTTTGCAAAAGCCCCGAGACCTGTAGCATCACACATGGCAGCAGAAATAGCAACAATTCGTTCGTCTTCCTCAGCAAGCCCCACTAAAGCACTGCCAAAGACTTTGGAGTAGGTTCGCTCAGCCTGCTGCAGAGCAGCGCCGGTTTCCGGATTGAAAGGTCCGATTCCGTGAAATTTATTGGGGTTAATTTCCGCAGTCCGATAGCCTTTTCCTTTTTTTGTTATAATATGGATGAAAACTGGACCGTCAATATTCTTTGCAATCTGCAGTACATCTAAAAGTTCCTCCAGATTATGTCCGTCCACCGGTCCCAAATAGGTAAATCCCAGTTCTTCAAAGATGACGCCCCCTGACAGCAACGCATATTTTACCCTATCCTTCGCATGAGCCAAATTTGAACTGATATCGTTTCCGATGACAGGAATACTGCCCAGTGCTTTCTTGATAGCTTTTTTCGCATGAAGGTAGCTGCTGGAGGTCCGAAGCTTTGAAAGGTGCTGCGATACACCGCCAATGTTTCTTGAAATAGACATGCCGTTGTCGTTGAGCACCACAATCATTTTGGACTTAGAAGCCCCTACGTTGTTCAGGGCTTCATATGCCATACCGCCGGTGAGAGAACCGTCACCGATGACGGCAATAACTTCATGGTTTTCACCTTTTAGATCTCTCGCAGCAGCCATGCCCGCAGCAGCGGAAATTGAGGTACTGGAATGTCCAGTCTCATACACGTCGTGAACACTTTCCTTAGTCTTTGGAAATCCGCTGATTCCGCCCATCTGGCGCAAATAATCGAATTCTGAAGCACGTCCGGTTAAAATTTTGTGTACGTAGGACTGGTGCCCCACATCCCAAATAATTTTGTCCTTCGGGCTGTCAAAGACCTTGTGCAAAGCAATCGTTAGTTCCACTACGCCAAGATTGGATGCCAAATGGCCTCCCGTCTTTGATACCTTATCTAATAAAAAATCCCGTATTGCATAACTCAAAAGAGACAGCTCATCCTTGTCCATCTTTTTCAGGTCGTCCGGAAACTGATACTGTTCCAGTTCGTTACTCATTCAAATTCTCCGTTTTATCCTTTATTTTGTGCGGTTTTCCAGCCTCAAAACTAAATCTCTGAAAAACTCCGCATTGTCGTAATATTTTTCAATGGCTTCCACAGCGTTTATGGTCAATTCTTTGAGACGCTGCTCTGAAGCCTCCATGCCGTTTAAGGCAACATAGGTGATTTTTTCACATTCTGCGTCTTTTCCGGTGTTTTTGCCCAGTTCTTCTACATTGCCTTTGATGTCTAAAATATCGTCGGCAATCTGGTAAGCAAGCCCCAGATTCTCCGCATAGCAAGTCAAATCTTTCATCATCTCTTCGTCAGCGCCGCCAAGGTAAAGTCCTGCTCTGATGGCTGCTACAATCAGGGATCCTGTTTTATTGATGTGAATGTATTCCAGCATTTCGTTGGAGCACTGTTTGTGTTCGGAGTCCATATCCGAAGCCTGCCCTGCGACCATGCCCTGCACGCCGGAGTGCTTGACGATGGTGTAGGAAGCGTTGATACGTTTTTTTAACTCCTTCATATTATCAAAGAACAGGAACATGTCCTTGTTCATAATTTCAAAAGCGGTGGTCAGAAGACCGTCCCCGGCAAGGACCGCAATGCCGTCGCCAAAGACCTTGTGATTGGTCGGAATGCCGCGGCGTAAATCATCGTTATCCATAGCCGGCAAATCGTCATGAATTAAGGAATAGGTGTGAATGTACTCGATAGCGCAGGCATAAGGCAGCGCGTCTTTTGCGTTTCCACCTGCAAACTCACAGGCAGCTAAAAGCAGCACGGAACGTATTCGCTTTCCGCCAGCCATCAAGGAATACTTCATTGAGTCATAAAGAACGCTGCTCTTGGAGTCAATGCTCGGCATAAAATCCAGCAGGTATTCGTTAATCATTTCTTTGTATTCATCATAATTTTCTCGCATCATGGGTTACACCTCTCCTTCAAAGGTTTCGATTTTCTGTTTCGCTTGTTCCAAAATATCGCTGCAGGTTTTGTAATACTTCATGCCTTCCTCATAACAGGAAATGGCTTCTTCAAGGCTGGTATCCTGAGCTTTAATTTTTTCTGCCATAGTTTGCAGTTCACGCAGCGCCTTTTCAAAATTCCCCTGATTCATCGCTGATTTCCTCCTATTTCTGTAATCCTGCATTTGGCAAAACCGTCCTGCAGGGTAATTTTATATTCTTTCTTTTCGCAAAGTTGGCTGACTGCGGAAATGACTTTACCGTCCTCATCTGTAAGGACGCTGTAGCCATTTTCCAGAATCTGCGCTGGATTGTTCTCCTCAAGAAGCAGTTTGGACTGCGTAAGCTCATTCTCCAGCTTGGCAATCTGCCCATTTAAGCAGTTTTTCATCTCCTTTGCCAGATTGTCGATGAGCAGCCTGTGATACATCAGCTTGTTGGAAAGCTGAATGTAGAGATGTTCCTTTAAATCTTCCATTTGCTTTCGCATTTGCTCCGTATCGGGAACAACAAGCTGCGCCGCTGCGGTCGGAGTCTCAGCCCGCAAATCCGCTACAAGATCAGCTATGGTGAAGTCTATTTCGTGTCCCACAGCAGAGATAATAGGAATTTCCGAGCGATAAATGGCTCTCGCCACGTTTTCCTCGTTAAATGCCCAAAGGTCATCGGCAGAGCCGCCGCCCCTTCCTACAATCAGTGTATCGATATCATCAAAAGTCTCATTGATATAGTCAAGCATAGCGGCAATATCCGCAGAAGCCGCCTCTCCCTGCACAAGCACCGGAAAAATCATCACATCGACAAGGTGATTGCGGCCTTTTAAGATTTTGAGAATATCCTTGACCGCCGCTCCCGTGGCAGAAGTTACAATGCCGATTTTGTTCGGATACTTTGGTATAGGTTTCTTGTGGGACTGGTCAAAGAGTCCTTCCTTGCTCAGCTTTTCTTTCATCTTTTCAAAAGCAATGGCAAGGTTTCCTTCTCCTGAAACCTCCACAATTTTTACGTAGAGAGAATAAGTGCCGTTCTTTTTAAAGACGCTGATACTGCCGGTCAAGGTCACTTCCATGCCGTCTTCCAGTGGATAATGCAGGCTCATGGCGTAATCCCGCGGTAAAAAACAGTTGATTTTGCTCGTCGCGTCTATAATGGAAAAGTACACATGACCGCTGCCGTGATACTTCAAATTGGAAATTTCACCTTTCACTACCACAGCGCCAAGAAGCGGATCCGTGCCGATTACCCGGGAAATATATTCATTCAGTTGTGAAACAGTTACCGGTTTTAAAGCCATTGTTTCTTTCCTCCAAGGAGTGCAATGCCTGCCGCATTGTCGGTACAAAGCACTGGTTCACCAAAGTGAATCTTTAGCTTCGAAAGCTTTGTTTCTAAATTTTTTCGTATCAGACTGCTTGCTGAAACACCGCCGGCAAAGAGAATGCTGTCCGTCTGATAGGTATTTGCAAGATATAGACTCATATCACAAATCGCCTCAGAAATTCGTTGAAACAACATAGGAATCAGAATTTCCGGCGCTGTTTCTGTAAGACTTCTCTGGCATTTTGTCTCTATGCCCGAAAGATTGATATATCCTTCTTCACATTTGATCTTAGGCAGGAAATTATCCTTAACCTGTCCGTCGGCAGCCTGTGCTGCCACTGCTATTTCGTCCAAAGACTGACCACACGGAAATTCCATGCCCAGTGCAACGCCTACCCTGTCCAGCACTTGCCCAAAGGCTAAATCCTTTGAACCACCTACGATGGAAATGCCATCTTCGCTCACCAGCAGCGCCTCCGTGGTGCCGCCGGAAAAATGAAAAGAAATAAAGCGATTCGCCTCTGCAAGCGGCGAACGCCAGCGCGCTGCTTCGATATGCCCTTCCTGATGGGAAAAGGTATAACACGGCACGCCAAGAGCCGCTGCGATGGATTTTGCTGTAGAAAGCCCCGCCAAAAAGCAAGGCATATAGGAGCCATCTACAGGTCTTGGCTTTTCCGACACGCTGATGCAGGCAATTTCTGCTTCTTCTTCCCGGCGCAGCTTTGCTAAAGTTTCAAAGGTTTCTTCAAGGAGATGCGGCAGATTCTGCACATGCTGAAAAAGCGCCGCCGACTGCCTCAGCCCCCGCTCGCCTTTCTTTACGGTCAGATACTGCTGCAGATTGGATAAAATTTCGCCGCTTTGGTCTGTCAGGGCTACAGAAGTTTTATAATTGCTGGTGTCAATGCCAAGAGACAGCTTACGCATGTTCTTCCTCGTAAGCCACCGCAGCAGGTTCTGCTGCCAGTTCCTCTGCAATTCTTCCCAAAATGCCGTTGACATATTTTCCTGAATCATCGGTTCCATATTTTTTCGCTAAGTCTACAGCCTCATTGATGGATACTGCCGCAGGAACTTTACCATAGCGCATCTCGCATACTGCAAGACGCAAAACCGCAAGGTCTGTCTTTGGTATTCTCTCGATTTTCCATTTTGTGCTGTACTTTCTAAGTAAATCGTCGACTTCGTCTTTTTTGTTGCAGAGCAGCGAATGTAGCTCATTACAGTATTCCTTCTGGTCTCTGATCTTCTCCTGACTCATGAAATCAGTTCTACTGTTTACATCAAAATCTCCACAGGCTTCCATCTGAAAAAAAACCTGCATCATAAATTCTCTGGCTTCTGTTCTTGTCATCTAGTTCTTATCTTCCTCTCCGGGCAGGCTCACGCCCTGTACATGTATGTTTACTTCTTTTACTTTCAGACCTGTGACTGATTCAATCTCGCTCTTGACATGGCTCTGAATATCCCAGGCAAGCTGAGGTATCTTGACTCTGTACGCTACGATGACGTAAACGTCCAGAGAAATTCCTTCTTCGTCGCGGGACAGCTTAATCCCTTTGCCTTCCGGCTCTTTTCCCAAAATATTGATGGAAAGATTATCTGTAAAACCTCCGGCAAGCTGACATACGCCTTCAATCTGCAAAGCGGCGCTGGCCGCACAAGCTGTAATCACATCGTCAGAAATCTTAACGGTGCCAATATTTTCTTCCTGCATACGTAACCTCTATTCATTCAAAATTTGTCATCGGCAGCGCCGGTATAAATCTCTGCATTCATTATATCATTATTCAGAGACCTTCGCAATGTTTCGGGGAAAGAAAACCGCAGGCATACTTGCGAAATTAAGATTGCACAAACCACCTGGTTTGCATGCGCTTTAGATGAAAATAGCAGGGGTTAACTTATACAAGAATTACATTAGAAAAATGTATAAGAAATTCTTTAAAACTTAACCGAAAATCTAAGAATCTGAGAAAAATGTATAAGTTTGTTGTGATAATCGGGTCAATTGAGCCCATTTTAGTGATAAAACTTTCCATTTACGTAAAATTACCGTATGCAAATTCACATATCTTGCGGATTATGCAAGTTACACCAACGATATTGACCATAGATTTATACATTTTTGAAGGAAAATCTTAAGGCAGGTTAAAATCCTTTTTTGCCTACCCAAATGATTTGCTTCTTACTTATCCTCAAACTTTGCCTGCGGAAAATCCTCGAGCCAAATCCCTCTATGTTTTTTTCCGTTTTTACTGACTTTCACTCTAGGATGACATTGGATTATCACTTGTTTTCCGTCTTTCCAAAAATATAGTCTATAAAACATAAATCCATATACAACTTTAATAATATCTCCAGCAGAAAACCTGCGTATTTCGCCTTTGAAATTCAGCAAATATATCTCAGCACCACGAATCTCAATCCAGCAGCAAAACTTACCCGTTACAGGATGGAAATTTAAAATAATCATTCCAATGTCTATAAGAAAGAAAACTATATTTAAGGCGTCTATCCCATAGAAAAATACGCAGCATAGATCAATCAAGAAAATCGCTGTAAGTATACACAATATAATTGCTTTTTCAATACGAATGTAACGTCTAAGTTTTTCCATTTTTATAAATCCAAATTCTCCAAAACCTCTAAAGTATGTGTTTCATTGCAATGCAGGATTGCACCAAGTCTTACAGTATCCTGCGCAAATTATATTCTTCAGATATCTCTGGGACATCCGCTGATGTATTATATAAAACGCCCCATCGCTAGTCAGGTTTCCACTTTCATCATACCTTGTTTCGGTCCATCTGTAAAGGATTTTGCTTCCGCTCTCAAACACATCTTATGGATTCAGCTATGTAAAAAAGCCACATTGTCTTGGTGTGGCTTTTTGATTTTATTTATATTATTTATATTATTTATATAGGTATTTGCTATTATTTAGAAAATGCTTTAGTAGTTACTTTGAATAATAATCTTATCGGCACCTCTTCCTGTTTCTGCCATGACAATATTGCAGATTTTCGCTACAGTGTTTTGTGTCAGTTCCTGCTCATCGACAGTAACGGTGATGGTGCTTTCTGTGATGATAACAAGGCATTCCGGCAGATTTTTGCTGCTGATCAGACTTTCAATAGAAACCTCCTGTTCCATATATTTGGTCAGTTTTTCTTTGTTTGCCACCGCGTTATTCTTCTCTGCGTCGTTAGTGGAATTCTTGATGGTGCTGTCATAGCCTGCAATCAGTTCATTTCTTTCAAGATCTAGTTTTGCTCTTTTTTCCGCAAAGGTATTGCCCTTTGTAGCGGCATCTCCTTCGCCATCTTCACCATTCACGTCATCCCCTGCAGTTTTTTCAGTCTTTTCACTGTCTCCATCAGTACTGCTTTCGGAATTAGAATCCTCCTCAACCTGCGCAATGTTGCGGCTGTCCACAAGAACATCTCCGTCGTGAAGTGGAATATTGTTAGCTTTGACTTCCGTCACAACAAGTCCTGCACAAAATACCAAGGCTAAAGCGGCAACTGCCACATTTTCTTTCTTATTAAAAAATCCTTTTAAATCTAGTTTAAATTTCTTTTTCATCTTTCTCAATCCTCCTGACTTTTTTCAAATACCATTACGCTGGAAACCGGCAAATCAAATAAGGTTGCTACCCCTTTTACAATATCATTTTTTACTACGGGGTCACTTGCACCCTCAGCAGTTACGATCACTCCGGTTACCGCACGATTCTCATCGTACTCCATCATCACATTGACATCACCCACTCCTTTGATTTCCGATAAAAAGCTGCACAGCATGGTTTCTGTGGCGCCATCGTCATCGGTCACCTGCTTTCTGCTGTCGTTGTCATCAGTTAAAACGCTCATAGTCAAAAGAAATACCGAGGCGATAAGCAAAAGCGTAATGATCTTGACTATGGTATCTTTTGTGATTTTTAGCTTCTCAAACATAATACCCTCTCTTAAAAAATATTTTTTATCTGTCTATTTATTCCAAAAAACTTGCCAGCGGTGATAAAATTGTCGCCAGTACGATGATAGAAAAAATAAACTTCAGATACTTTGCCATGGAACTTTCTGGCAGCAAAATCTCCAGAAAGGTAATCGCTAAAATTACGATGAAAATGTCTTTGACCCATGCTGTAATCACGCTCATATGCTGCCTCCGAGACGAATAATGGATGTAATAAAAATGATAAACAAAAGTGATGCAAAGAACACGATAGCGCCCATGGTAACAAGACACGTGCCAATGTCTGAAACCCCTGCGGCAATTTTCTTTGAGGCGACCGGTTCAATCAGCAGCGCCGTCACTTTATATATGACAGAAATTGCCATGATTTTTAGTATAGGAATCAGCATAAGGGATACAATGAGGAGAATTCCAAAAATCCCTACAATTCCTTTAATTGATCCCATGCACTTGATAAAAAGCTCCACAGTGTCTGCAGTAAACCCACCGACGATGGGAATAAACGCATCCAAGGAATATTTTGCCGTTCCCATAATCAGGCTGTCCGAAGTCTGTGTAATAAGCCCCTGCACAGCGACAATTCCCGACATTAGCGTCAGCACCAGTCCGGTCACAAAGAGCGCCGCCTGTCTCAGAAATTTAGATAAATGGTTTACGTAATCTTTTTCTGTTAAACAATTGAGCAAACTGAGTACCGTCGATAGAAACAGTGCCGGCAGCACGATGTTCTTTAGAATCGATTCAAAAATCGTAATCGCAGTCAATATCAGCGGACTCATAATTGTTCCACCCGTCACCTGTCCCATGGAAATGAGTATGGTTATGAGCACTGGGAGCAAAAGCTCCATCGTGTATGTAATCGTTGCAATCGCGTCAATGGTCATCTGGTAGATGGTCTGAAAATTGCTGACAGCAAGACCGATGATGACGATGCTGCAGACAAGACTTGCAATCTCCGTGACACCTTTTTTTCCAAAGGAGCCAGATAGATTTTTAAGAAGACCGATGACGATGCAGACGGTCAGTATTTCCACACCCACCACCAGTGCCGCCTTTAATTCATAGAGAAACAGCGCCTTTAAACTGGAAATCATATCCTCTGAACTAAAAATGCTCTCCCCATTTAGTGTTGCGTCTACGATTTTATCCAGCGTAAAGTAATCAGAAATTCCCCCGGATAGACCGCTGGCATAATCAGAAAGCGAGTCAGTCTGCTTCTCATCGACGATTTTTTTCATCTGTTCCTTTAAAATTTCATCAAATTCCATAGTTTATAACAGTTCCTCCACCAGACTGATAATCGACACAAATACCGGAATCGCAACACAAAAGATAATCACCTTTCCCGCCAGTTCTACCTTTGCGCCGATCGATGTCTCCCCCGCATCTTTGCAAAGCTGCGAAGTGAATTCGGTAACGTAAGCAATGACGAGAACCTTTATAATAATGGGAAAATATCCTTTTCCGTATTCCAGTTTCTCGTACAGCCCCGATACATACGCCACAGCATATTTCAAGCTGTCAATCATAAAATAGAGAATCAAAATACTGCATGCGATGACCACGTAAATCCCAAACTCCGGCTTATAGCTCTTTACCAGTGTAATCAGTGCCACTGCAAGAAGCGCAAGCATGGCAATTTTTAATATTTCCATCACTAAAATTCCATAAAGACTTTCATCGTTTCAAAGAATTCTGCCAGCATTTTGACGATAATTACCAGCACAATGATTACACCGGCAAGCGTTGTCATCATTGCCATTTCATCCTTTCCTGCCTTAACCAGAATCTGATTCACCAGCGCTATACAAATGCCGATACCTGCAATTTTGAAAATAATACTGATTTCCAATGTCTTTTCCCCCTTTGTTTTATATCTATATCAGTGCAATGGCGATTACAAGACCTGCCGAAAAACCCAGTCTTTCATACATTTTCCCTTTAGAATCAATCCACCTCTGCGCCTCCTCAATCTGCTCATCAAGCTGCCTGTGTAAAAGCAGAAAGTGCTCCTGCTGCCTCTTGAAATCGCTTTGTCCAAGAAAATCTGCGCATTTCTTCATGAGTACTACATCCTGCTCAGTAACAGGAAGACTTTCATATACGAAATCCACCGAATCTTTCCAAAGTTCTCCCATGTCTCTACCGCTTGTCAAATAGCTGGTCAGGCAATTTCTCAGAAGGAGCCCACATGCGCCTTCGTTTTCCGCCGACAGACGCTCAAAAATCTGCGGAAGCGGTTCCTTAAAATAGCTGATTTCTGTGGAAATGTGGAGAAGCAGGCTTTTGAATTCAAGAAGCAGCTGTTTTCGATCTTTGATATCTCGTGCTTTTAACAGTCCGATTGCACCACAGCCTATGACGCCCAGAAATAGTCCAATTATCTTAACCATGGCAAATCTCCTTTACTGTTCCGATAACTGGCTGATCTGTGAGAAATATAATGTAATCAAAAGAATTCCCTTCAACAATTTCCCAAACTCCTGTTTTTTTCAAATCCTCCATGCAGCTTCCGTGCATGGAACAGATTACCTTTACACCGCTTCCGCTGCAGTTTCTGATTGCGTCTGCGTCTGCCTTTGTTCCGATTTCATCTGTAATGAGAAGCTGAGGAGACATGGCACGAACCATCATCTGCATAGCCGATGCCTTTGGACAGCCATCCAGCACATCCACCGCATTTCCAAAAGTATAAGCGCTGATGCCGCCGGACATACCAGCAATTTCAGAGCGCTCATCACAAATACCGACCTTAATACCCTGCAGACTGATATTTCTTGCTAAATCCCGGAGCAATGTAGTCTTACCACAGCCTGGAGGCGAGACAATGAGCAGATTGCAAAGATTCCCCTGTTCATTAAAGACGTAAGGCATGATTTTGTCGCTGCAGCCTATAATCTCTCTGGAATAACGAATGTTGAGAGAACTGATATCACGAATCAGAGTAACCTTCCCATCCTCCACCACTGCTTTGCCGCAAAGACCCACCCGATGTCCGCCATCAATAGTAATGAAGCCTTTTGCGATATCATCTTCGTAAGCATAATAGGAAAATTTCATCAGATTATTTAAGAGACTGTGAATTTGTCCGCCAGTGATATAGCCCTTCAGCAAGTACTGATTTTTCCCTGCGTAAAGCTGTACCGGTTTTCCCCGGTACACTCGAATTTCGTTGATTTCCTCCTGTATTTCCGATGCAAGCCCGCCAATCTGCCGCTGGACTTCTATGGGAAAGCACTGGAAAACTTTCTCAAAATGGTTCATAAAAAATACCTGTCCTTTCTCTAATACTATATGAGTAGGACAGGCAAATATGATTAAAATTTGCGTATGAGATTTTATCTTTTTCTAGCCTTCACTTTCGCTGCGGCTTCTTCCCAAAGTATTTTTTCTTCTTCCGTTTCCGGTGTGTATGCAGGTACTTTCTGAGGTCTTCCGGCTTTGTTCATGGAAACCATAGTAAAATGGGCACACAGAGCCTTTTCTGGTCCATTTCCGGATTCCATATCTTCAGAATCTACGCGCACGTAAACGTCCATAGACGTGTTTCCTACGTATGCAATGGTTGCAGTGCAGGTTACCAGTGCCCCGACAAAAATCGGCAGGTGGAAAATCAGTTCGTCCACTCTAGCTGTAACACAGTTACTTCTTGCATATTTCATAGCGCAAGCTCCTGCTGCTGTATCCATAAATTTCATAATTTCACCACCGTGTACATTGCCTGCTACATTGGCTTGATGCGGCAGCATAACTTGGCTCATAACAACTTGATACCTTGTATCCATATATAAAACCTCTCTTTCTTTATAAAAATCAGCCTCCGAAAGCTTTTGGCAGGCGGAGGCTAATTCTAACTCTAATTTAACCTATTCATATTTTACTTAAAATATTCTACAGCAGCGCAGAACATACCCATGTCGAAGTCACCCGGCACGTTTTTGTAAAGATTTGCACCGATTCTTTCGGAGTGTCCCATCTTGCCCAGTACTCTGCCGTCAGGTGAAGTGATACCTTCGATAGCGAAGTAAGAACCATTTGGATTGTACTGAATATCCGAAGTAACGTTTCCTTCAAGATCCACATACTGGGTGATAATCTGACCGTTTTCAGCAAGGTCACGAATTAGCGTTTCTGAAGCGATAAATCTTCCCTCACCGTGGGAAATCGGAACGGTATAAATCTGATCAGGTGTTGTATTTGCAAGCCATGGAGACTTATTGGAAGCAATTCTTGTTCTGACCAGTTTAGACTGGTGGCGGCTGATTTCGTTGAAAGTCAGTGTCGGGCAGTTTTCATCGGTATCGATGATTTTGCCATAAGGTACAAGTCCCAGTTTGATTAGCGCCTGGAATCCATTGCAGATACCCAGCATTAAACCGTCTCTGTTGTCCAGTAAATCGGTCACGGCCTCCTTTACTTCCTGATTTCTAAAGAATGCAGTGATAAACTTTCCGGAACCGTCCGGTTCATCGCCGCCGGAGAAACCGCCCGGAATAAAGATAATCTGGGATTCACGCACCTTTGCGGCGAAATCTTCTACGGATTTTGCAATAGAAGCAGCAGTCAGGTTGTTTACAACGAAAATCTCAGCCTCTGCGCCAGCGTCACGGAATGCCTTTGCAGAGTCATATTCACAGTTGGTGCCTGGAAATACCGGAATCAATACCTTTGGCACATCAACCTTTACCTTAGCATGAGGTCTTTCTGTAGCCTCATAACGGAAAGTTTCAAGCTTGCTGCTTTCAGTTTCAATGTTGCAAGTGTAAATAGACTCCAGCTTATCCTCATAAATCTTACAAAGATCAGTAAGCGCAAGAGATTCAGCGCCATAAGTGATGGTCTTTTCTGCTGTCGTTTTACCAAGGGTAATCACAGAAAATCCGTCTGCAGAGATTTCAACTTCTCCTTCCAGTTCGGCAACAAAGCCGCCGTACTGATAGCCGAAGATGGTTTCCATATCCACAGAATCATAGGCAAAACCGATATCATTACCCATAGCCATTTTCAATATGGCTTCCGCAACACCACCAAATCCTGGTGTGTAAGCGCTGACAATTTTACCGTCTGAGATAAGTCTGTGGACCGTTTCGTAAATTTCTTTCAGACTTTCAGCCTTTGGGAGACCTTCTTTGTCTTTTTCCGGAGTAAACATAATAATATTATTGTCTACCTGTTTGAACTCCGGAGAAATTATCGTTTTAACATTACCTGTAGTAACTGCAAAAGATACTAGCGTTGGTGGAACGTCGATGTTTTCAAAGGTTCCGCTCATGGAGTCTTTACCGCCAATCGCCGCCACGCCCAGCTCCTTCTGCGCTTTGAATGCGCCCAGAACTGCAGCCATCGGTTTGCCCCACCGCATCGCATCTCTCATCGGCTTTTCAAAGTATTCCTGGAAGGAAAGGTATACATCCTCAAAGGATGCGCCAGCAGCAATCAGTTTGGATACGGATTCCACCACTGCCAGATACGCACTGTGATAAGGGCTTGCCTCTGCAATATACGGGTTATAGCCCCAGGACATCAGTGAGCAGGTGTCAGTGTGTCCCTTTTCTACAGAAATCAAGTTTACCATTGCCTGATTCGGCGTTCTTTGTCTAATACCGCCAAAGGGCATTAAGACAGTGCCTGCGCCGATGGTGGAGTCAAAACGCTCGGATAAGCCTCTTTTAGAGCAGACGTTTAAGTCTCCTGCCAGAGCCTTATATGTTTGCACAAAGTCACCGCTGACTTTTTTTTCAAAGTTCTCGTGCATTGGGATTTCAATATCAATGTGTTTTTCTGCACCGTTGGTGTCAAGAAAAGCTCTGGAAATATTTACAATCGGCTTATCGTTCCAGAAAATCTTTAAATATGGATTTTCCTTTACCTCTGCTACAACCGTGGCTTCCAGATTTTCAGAAACAGCCAGTTCACAGAAACGCTCTACATCACTTTCCGCAACAACAACAGCCATTCTTTCCTGAGATTCACTGATGGCAAGCTCAGTTCCGTCAAGACCATCGTATTTCTTCGGCACTGCGTTCAAGTTGATTTCAAGACCGTCAGCCAGTTCTCCGATAGCAACAGACACGCCGCCTGCGCCAAAGTCGTTACAGCGCTTAATCAGCTTGGAAGCCTCCGGATTTCTAAAGAGTCTCTGTAGCTTTCTTTCTTCCGGTGCATTACCCTTCTGTACCTCAGCGCCGCAGCTTTCCAAAGATTCAGTTGTATGGGACTTGGAGGAGCCGGTTGCGCCGCCACAGCCGTCACGACCGGTTTTTCCGCCCAAGAGAATAACTCTGTCAGTATCAACAGGTCTCTCTCTGCGTACGTTTTCAGCAGGCGCTGCAGCAATTACTGCACCGATTTCCATTCTCTTAGCCACGTAGCCTGGGTGATAAAGTTCATCTACCTGCCCTGTAGCAAGCCCAATCTGGTTGCCGTAGGAACTGTATCCGTTGGCAGCAGTTGTTACGATCTTTCTCTGCGGAAGTTTTCCTTCCATAGTTTCAGAAACTGGCTTTAACGGGTCAGCTGCACCAGTAACACGCATAGCAGAATATACATAGCTTCTTCCTGAAAGCGGGTCTCTGATGGCACCGCCAACACAGGTTGCAGCACCGCCAAAAGGCTCGATCTCAGTCGGATGGTTGTGAGTTTCGTTCTTAAATAAAAGCAGCCACTTTTCTGTTCCGCCGTCGACATCTACATCGATCTTTACGGTGCAGGCGTTGATTTCTTCAGATTCGTCCAGTTTATCCAGTAAGCCGTGCTTTTTCAGGTATTTTGCGGCAATAGTGCCGATATCCATCAGATTAATCGGCTTGGTTCTGCCTAGTTCCTCACGGGTTTTGATGTATTCTTCATAGGTTTCCTGCACTGCAGGATCTTCAAACTTGACACTGTCAATCGTTGTGTTGAAGGTGGTATGTCTGCAGTGATCGGACCAGTAAGTATCGATTACCCTGATTTCCGTAATAGTCGGATTTCTGTCTTCACTTTTAAAGTACTCCTGACAGAATTTTAAATCGCCCAAATCCATGGCAAGTCCGTAGTCTTTTAGAAATTCCAAAAGTCCAGCTTCGTCAAGTTCATTGAAGCCGTTTAAAACCGCAACTTCTGTCGGAATTTCGTAGTCCACTTTCAGGGTGTCAAAGTTTTCCAAGGTCGCTTCTCTTGCTTCTACCGGGTTGATGACATACTTCTTAATTTCAGCAAGTTCTGCCTTTGTCAAAGAACCTTGCAGCAGATACACCTTAGCGGTTCTAACTGCAGGTCTTTCGCCTTTTGAAATAATCTGGATACATTCTGCAGCAGAATTTGCTCTCTGATCGAACTGTCCCGGCAGAAATTCTACCGCAAAGACATGATCTGCCCCTGCAAAATCAAGGGTTTCAAAGGCATCATCTACCTGCGGCTCAGAAAACACAGTGCTTACAGCATAGTCAAAGAGTTCTCTGTCCAGGTTTTCAACGTCATAGCGGTTTACAATCCGCAAATCCTGCAAATTCTGAATCTGCAGCAGTTTTACGATATCGTTTTTTAAAGACGCTGCTTCATGGGCGAAAGCTTTTTTCTTTTCAACATATATTCTATAAACCATAATTCTCCCTACTTTGTTTTACTATTTTTCATTTAATGCAGCCAGCGCCTTTGCGCCGATATCGTTTCTATAAAACGCATTGTCAAAGGTAACTCTTTTTACGGAGTTATATGCTTTTTCGATGGCTTCTGCAATGTCTGCGCCTCTTTCGGTAACACCCAGAACACGTCCGCCGTTTGTAAGTAGTCTGCCATCCGCAGACAGCTTTGCGCCGGCAATGTAAACGTCCTCTACATCGTCAATTTTAATCTCAAAGCCTTTCTCATAGCTGACAGGATAGCCTTCTGACGCCATAACCACACAGCATGCCGCATCGTCTGCAAAGTTGACATCTGCCTCTGCCAAAGTTCCTGCAGCAACATGTTCCATAATCTCAAATAGGTCACTATCGAGAAGCGGCAGCACAACCTGGGTTTCAGGATCGCCAAAGCGGCAGTTGTATTCGATAACCTTCGGTCCATCTTCTGTAATCATCAGGCCGAAATAAAGACAGCCACTGAAAGTTCTTCCCTCTTTGTTCATCGCTTCCACGGTCGGCAGGAAAATTTCTTTCATGCAGCGCTCTGCGATTTCTTCGGTGTAATAAGGATTCGGCGCTACAGTTCCCATACCGCCGGTATTCAGTCCTTTGTCGCCGTCTAAGGCTCTCTTGTGATCCATGGAAGATACCATTGGAACCAGTGTTTTACCGTCTGTGAAGGAAAGGACAGAAACTTCTGGACCTGTAAGAAATTCTTCGATAACAACCTTGCTGCCACTGTCGCCGAAGACTTTATCTTCCATCATATCCTTGACTGCCTGTTTGGCTGCTTCCAGCGTTTCGGCAATAATAACGCCTTTGCCCAGCGCCAGACCGTCCGCCTTTACAACCACTGGAATCTTGCAGGTGTCCAGATATGCAAGGGCATTTTCCATCTCTGTAAAGGTTTCATAAGCAGCGGTTGGAATCTGATATTTCTTCATTAAATCCTTGGAAAAAGCCTTGCTGCCTTCGATGATAGCTGCTTTTTTATCAGGTCCAAAGCAAGGAATGCCTTCTGCTCTTAAGAGGTCCACAAGCCCTAAAACCAGCGGATCATCCGGTGCGACAACTGCAAATTCAATAGCATTTTCCTTTGCGAATTTTACTATATTTTCAAGATCTTTAGCACCGATATCTACGCACGTCGCATCGGACGCAATACCGCCATTACCCGGCAGCGCATAAATTTCGGATACTCTTGGACTCTTTTTTATTTTTTTGATGATGGCGTGCTCTCTTCCGCCGCCGCCAACAACCATAACTTTCATTATTTAATACCTTGTCCTTTCTGGATATAACTCCATGATACGACTTGCGGCTTGCCAATCGCTTCGCTCTTGGACCGCAAAAGCATAAGGAGTTCTCATCAATTTGTTTCACAAATTAGGACAACTCCATTATACGACTAAATCCTTCCAACCGAACTTCGCAATTTGCTCGTTCTCTTGGGGATTTAAAGCATAAGGAGTTCTCATCAATTTACTCCGTAAATTGGAGCAACTCCATTATACGACTAAATCCTTCCAATCGAACTTCGCAATTTGCTCGTTCTCTTGGGGATTTAAAGCATAAGGAGTTCTCATCAATTTACTCCGTAAATTGGAGCAACTCCATTATACGACGCGTTCTTAGCCGGCTAAAGCCGGAGAACGCCAGCATAAGGTCTGCCTTGCCACTCGTGCATGTATCCACATACACTTGCGGGGCAGAACCATTAGTGATGAAACAGTCTCATGCCGGTGAATACGGTAACCATGCCGTATTTGTCGCAGGTTTCGATAACCTGATCGTCACGAACGCTGCCGCCCGGTTCTGCGATATAGGATACGCCGCTCTTCTTTGCTCGCTCGATATTATCTCCGAACGGGAAGAATGCGTCACTGCCGAGGGCTACTCCTGTAACAGTGTCAAGATAAGCACGCTGCTCTTTCTTTGTAAATGGTTCTGGCTTTTCAGTGAAGAGGGTTTCCCAAGCGCCATCTGCCAGCACATCTTCGTATTCATCTCCCAGATATACGTCAATGGTGTTGTCACGAACAGCTCTGCCTACATCTTCACGGAACGGCAGGTTGATTACCTTGTCAGCCTGCCTTAGATGCCAGAAATCAGCTTTGTTCCCTGCAAGTCTGGTGCAGTGGATTCTGGACTGCTGACCTGCGCCAACACCGATTGCCTGTCCATCTTTTGCATAGGCTACGGAATTGGACTGAGTATATTTTAGCGTAATCAGCGCGATAATAAGGTCGCGCTTTGCTTCCTCGGTTAAAGTCTTATTTTCAGTAACAATATTTGTCAACTGCTCCGGCGTAATCTTGTAATCGTTTCTGCCCTGCTCAAAGGTTACACCGTAGACCTGCTTAATTTCCTGCTTAAAAGGCATATAGTCAGGATCGATTTTGATGATATTGTAAGCACCCTTCTTCTTACCTTTTAGAATTTCAAGCGCTTCATCGGTATAGTCCGGCGCAATAATTCCATCGGAAACCTCTCTCTTTAAAATCGTTGCAGTCACAGCATCGCAGGTATCACTTAAAGCAACCCAGTCGCCGAAGGAGGACATTCTGTCGGTACCCCTCGCTCTTGCATAGGCTGTTGCAATAGGTGAATCGTCAAGTCCTTCAATATCATCTACAAAGCAGGCTTTTTTCAGCGTTTCACTCATCGGAACGCCTACAGCAGCAGATGTAGGGCTGACATGTTTAAAAGAGGTAGCTGCCGGCATACCCAGGGCTTCCTTCAGTTCCTTCACAAGCTGCCAGCTGTTAAAAGCATCTAAAAAATTGATATATCCCGGTCTGCCGTTTAAAATTTCAAGAGGCAGTTCACTTCCGTCAGCCATGTAAATCTTTGCAGGCTTCTGGTTGGGATTACATCCATATTTCAGTTCAAATTCTTTCATTACAATTGCTCCATTCTATCTATCTGTTCTAAAAGGGTTATGCGTTTTTGTTGATCATGCGGTTTTCAGCTGCACCAGTTTCAAGATCAATATATCTTACATAAAGGGAAATTTTATTATTTTCATCAAGGTTATCCCAGATTTCCTTTGTAAATGCGTCGATATCATCTGGAATTTCAACGCGTTCAGGCTCTCCCTGGAAAGTTGGAATCGGATTTCCGTCCTGCACATATGTATGGATAAAATGTCCCAAACCGCAAAGAGCGTCATAGTTGAAATAATAGCGGTTACAAGCTGAGCCTTCAGCATCTGCGCTCTTTAAAATACTCATCTTATAAGTCAGTTTTTCGCCAAATGTAAACATACCACTGATTCTCGGCGTCCAGTTTGGACCGTCCGGCTCAAAACATCTGGTATCCAGTGCTTCCTCAAAGGATTTGCCCTCTTTTAAAAATTCGTAAATCGTGTCGGTCTGATCACCATTAGTTACAATCAGCTTGTTCTCATGTTTACGCATCGGATAATAAATAATCAGAGACGGGTCTTCCACCTTAGATTCATCAAAGGGTTTAATCATCACATTTTCCCCTTCGTCAAGGAAGATTCTGTTTCTGCTGTTTTCACTTCTTCCCATGATGAAATAAGCGCTGACAGCCTTTTTTCCATCTTTAGACTTTCCGAGAACGATGCCTCTGCCAACATAGGAATTCCCTTTGACAGCAGCTTTCATGGTTTTAGTTTCGTAAACGTTCATCTATTTCTTTCCTTTCGCTATTTTTTCACTAATCATTTCGGCTGCTTGTGGAAGCAGCACCCATTCCGCCCGTTCCATAACACGTCTTTGCAAAATCTCCGGCGTATCACCCTCCAGAATCTCAACCGCTTTTTGGGCAATAATCTGACCGCCGTCAGGCACTTCATTGACAAAATGCACCGTAGCACCTGTAAGTTTTACACCGTAGGAAAGCGCCATTTCATGGACATGCAGACCATAAGCGCCTTTACCGCAAAACGAGGGAATCAATGACGGATGAATATTGATGATTCTATTTTCATAAGCAGAAATAAATTCGCTGCTGAGGATCTTTAAAAATCCTGCAAGAATGACCAGTTCAATGCCTTCAGCTTCCATGATTTTGAGAAGCGCTTCCTCGTCTTTCGCAAAAACCGCTTTAATCCCGTTTTCCTGTGCACGTTTTAGGGCATATGCGTTTTCTTTGTTGCTGGCGACCAGCACAATTTCACCGCTGTGTAAAATGCCGCTTTTCTGAGCATCTATCAAAGCTTGCAGATTGGTGCCGCCGCCAGAAACCAGCACAGCAATCTTTGTTTTTACCATAATTCCACGCCTTCCTCACTCTTTACAACCTCGCCGAGGATATACGCGTCTTCACCTGCAGCGTGCAGCACTTCCAGCGCTTTGTCTGCGTCCTTTGCAGAAACGATAACAGTCATGCCCACACCCATATTAAAGGTATTGAACATATCTCTTTCAGGAATGCTGCCCTTTTCTGCGATGAGCTTGAAAATTGGCAGAACCCTTACGTTGTCCTTTTTTATCTTTGCACCATAACCTTTCGGCAGGCTTCTTGGAATGTTTTCGTAGAATCCGCCGCCAGTGATGTGGGCAGCAGCCTTTACGGTCACTTCTTCAAAAAGCTTCAGCATTGGCTTTACATAAATTTTGGTCGGTGTCAGAAGGGTCTCGCCGATGGACTTGCCGCCAAGTTCAGCAAGCGGAGTCTTAATATCTTCATTCTCTACATCCAGTACTTTTCTTACCAGAGAAAATCCATTGGAATGCACGCCAGAGGAAGGAAGTCCGATAATGACATCGCCCTCTTCTACGGTTTCTTTTTTCAGTACCTTTGACTTGTCCACAACGCCTACGGCAAAACCGGCAAGATCGTATTCGTCTTCCGGATAAAAGCCCGGCATCTCAGCAGTTTCACCGCCGATAAGGGCTGCCTCCGACTGTATGCAGCCTTCTGCAACGCCGCTTACAATCTGCGCAACCTTTTCCGGATAATTCTTTCCAACTGCAATATAATCAAGGAAGAACAGAGGTTTTGCACCAACGCAAAGAATATCGTTGACACACATTGCAACACAGTCAATGCCCACTGTGTCGTGTTTGTCCATCAAAAATGCCATCTTCAGTTTGGTACCTACACCGTCAGTACCGCTTACCAGCACCGGGCGCTCCATTCCTTTCACGTCCAGTTCAAAGAGACCGCCAAAACCGCCGATATCATCGGGTACATTGCCAAATACCATGGTCTTCGCCACATGCTCTTTCATCAGTTCTACTGCTTTGTAACCCGCAGTAATATCAACACCGGCTTCTTTGTAGCTTTCGCTGAAACTTTTTCCCATTCTTATTTCTCCTCTAAAATTCTCTTAAATACTTCCTGGTAAGCGTCTTCAACGCCGCCCATATCTCTTCTAAATCTATCTTTGTCCAGTTTTTCGTGGGTTTTGCTGTCCCAGAATCTACAAGTATCCGGTGAAATCTCATCGGCAAGTACGATGGAGCCATCTGCTGTTTTACCAAATTCCAGCTTGAAGTCGATTAAATCGATTCCGTCCGCTGCCAGATATTCTCTCAAAATAGCGTTGATGTCGAGGGCCATTTTCTTGATGGTTTCAAGTTCTTCCTCTGTAGCAAACTCCATAGCGAGAATGTGATAGTCGTTTACCATTGGATCGCCCAGATCGTCGTTCTTATAGCTGAACTCTAAGACTGTGCGTTTCATTGGATAGCCTTCTTCAACGCCGAGTCTTTTTGCAAGAGAGCCTGCCGCAATGTTTCTTGCGATGACTTCAAGGGGTACGATAGAAACCTTCTTTACAACGGTTTCTCTATCACTTAATTCTTCTACAAAGTGGGTCGGAATGCCCTTTTCCTCTAACATTTTCATCAGGAAATTGGACATTCTATTGTTAATAGCACCTTTTCCTGTAATGGTGCCTTTTTTTAGTCCGTTAAAAGCGGTAGCATCGTCTTTGTAGGATACAATGCAAAGATTTTCATCATTGGTTGCAAATACTTTTTTTGCTTTTCCTTCATAGAGCTGTTCTTTTTTTTCAATTGTCATTTGTTTCATCTTCTTCCTATCTAAAATTCATTATTTATTATACTTTTCTTCAATTGCTGCATTTTTAGAAAGAACCTTATTAGCAGCTTCTTTTCTTTGGATGTCAAGCTTTGCTGCAATTTCACTATCCTCTATGCCAAGCATTTGAATAGCAAGAAGTGCCGCATTCTGGGCACCATCAATAGCTACGGTTGCAACAGGAATACCACCCGGCATCTGTACCGTAGACAGGAGTGCATCCAGTCCGTCCAGTGTAGATGACTTTACCGGAATTCCGATAACAGGAAGGGTCGTGCTGGCTGCAATGGCGCCTGCCAGATGAGCTGCCTTTCCTGCTGCTGCAATAATTGCGCCAAATCCGTTTGATCTGGCATTTTGCGTAAACTCTTTGACTTCTGACGGCGTTCTATGGGCGGAATATACGTGAACTTCGTAAGGCACATCAAATTCGTCCAAAGTCGTCATTGCTTTCTCAACTACAGGAAGATCGCTGTCGCTTCCCATGATGATTCCGATTTTTTTCATGTATTTTAACCTCCAAAAGAATTGTTATCATTTTCTTCTAATCGCTTTTCTGTTGCAAGACGGTCAAGATAACTCTGCATAATAATCACTGCAGCCTGTTTATCAATGACCTTTTTTCTCTTGCTGCGGCTAACGTCCGCCTCGATTAAGACTTTTTCTGCCATGACCGTAGTCAGTCTTTCGTCTTGCCACACGACCTGTATATTCTTCATTCCGGTGCTGCGCATTTTATTCTCCAGCATGGTACGAAACTCGTAAACTTTTTCTGTCTGAATGCTGTCGGTACCGTCAAGCTTCTTCGGCAGTCCGATGACGATGGTGTCGCACTCATACTCTTTTACTAAATCTAAAATTTTGCCGGTGTCCTTGCGAATGCCTACCCTCTCCAAGGTCATCAGACCCTGCGCTGTAATACCAAGGGCGTCGCTTAATGCAATACCTACTGTCTTATCTCCCACATCAAGGGCTATTTTTCTCATGTGATTTACCTCTCAAAAGGAACATCGGCAGGGAAAATAATCCTGCCGATGCTTCTATATTACTTTCTCAAGTAGTCTCTCAGAATCTCTTCTACCAAGTCATCTCTGTCAATGCGGCTGATCATGGTTCTCGCATTATTGTGACTTGTAATGTAGGATGGGTCACCAGAAAGAATGTATCCAACCATCTGGTCGATTCCATTATACCCTCTCTCTTCTAAAGCAGCATAAACAGTCTCCAGTACTTCCTTGGTAGTCCTCTGCTGAGTCTTTGCTGCATCAAACATAATTGTTTTTCTTTCCATGAATTATGACCTCCTTCATGTGGCTAGTACGGCTCGTACTTATAGTATACTATGATAAAAGTTCTTCTGCAACCTTAAATGCAGCAGAAATTTTTGTCGGATCTTTTGCTCCCGCCTGCGCCATGTCGGCTTTACCGCCGCCACCTCCGCCGCAGGCTGCCGCAATCTGTTTAATCATATTGCCGGCGTGAAGTCCTTTCGCAAGCAAGTCGTCGGTAATGGATACCAGGAAGGTAACTTTCGGACCATTGACTGTGGCGAATACCATAACAATGCCCTTGTGCTGCGCTTTGATATCGTCAGACAGATTTCTCAAATCGTTGATGTTATAATCCTTAAATTCTTTGGTTACCAGTTTTATACCGCCGATTTCTTTAGCTTCTTTTACCATATCATCAACTTCACTGCCCATGGCAGCTTTCTTGAAGTCTTCCAACTCCTTCTTAGTGTCCTTCAGTTCTTCTACAATGGAAGCTGATTTCTGTACCACAGCTGCTGGATTTGACTTTAGGTTCTCGGCAATCTGTTTTACGGTTTCCTCGGCTTCCATAGCTTTTAAGAGAACACCTGTACCGGTTACGGCTTCGATTCTGCGAACACCAGAGGCTACGCCTGTTTCACTGACGATCTTAAACACGCCGATCTGTCCGGTATTTGCAACGTGAGTGCCGCCACAAAGCTCAATGCTAAAGTCACCGCAGTTTACCACTCTGACTTTATCGCCATATTTCTCGCCGAACAGCGCCATTGCACCCATTTCCTGTGCCTCTTTCATAGAAGTTTCCACAGTCGTCACAGGCAGAAATTCGGTAATCCTTTCGTTGACTAACAGCTCAACCTGCGCAAGCTGTTCAGGTGTTACTCCCTCAAAGTGCGTAAAGTCAAAACGAAGCGCGTTTTCATTGACGGAGGAGCCTGCCTGTTCTACATGGGCTCCAACCACATCTCTGAGTGCTTTCTGCAGCAGATGTGTTGCAGTGTGGTTTCTAGCCGTTGCATTACGCTTAAACACATTAACACCGCAGGAAACAGTATCTCCTTTGGAAAGGCTCCCGCCCTCGATGAGCACCTTATGTGCAAAAATGCCTTGTGATTTTTCAACAGCAGTCACTTTTGCGCAGCATTTATCGGTTGACATAATTCCGTTATCGGAAGCCTGTCCGCCGCCTTCAGCATAGAACGGTGTTTTGTCCAAATATACCACCGCATTCTGGTAGGTTTCGGCGGTTTGAGCTTCTTTGCCGTCTATATAGATTGCAAGAACCTTTGCTTCGTCTTCTGTTTCTGTGTAGCCGGTAAATACTGTTTCCGGCACGTTTACAGCAGCTTCGGCTTCTTTCCACGCTTCTTCCTCGGTGGATTTTCTGCCGGCTCTTGCCATTTCTTTCTGTTTCTTCATGTTTGCGTTAAAGCCATCCACATCAGCTGTGCAGCCAGCTTCCGCCAGAATTTCTTCAGTCAGTTCCAATGGGAATCCAAAAGTATCGTAAAGTTTAAATACCTTCTCGCCTTCTAAAACTGTTTTATTTTCTTTCTTTAATTCTTCCACGTATTCCAGGATAATTGAGGTTCCCTGGTCAATGGTAGAAGCAAATTTTTCTTCTTCTACAGAAATAATCTTCTGGATATAGTCTTTCTTTTCTACAAGCTCCGGATAGGCCTCGCCGGACACTTCGATAACTCTGTTTGAAAGCTCCACGAGGAACTTGCCTTCGATTCCCAAAATCTTACCATGTCTTGCTGCTCTTCTGATGAGTCTTCTCAGCACATATCCTCTGCCTTCGTTAGAAGGAATAATTCCGTCAGCAATCATAAATACCATGGAGCGGAGGTGGTCTGTAATGATACGAATGGAAACGTCAGTCTTTGCAGCACCGTCCTCGTACTTGACGCCGGACTTTTCTACAACGCCGTTTAAGATGTGGCGGATCGTATCTACATCAAAGATGGAATCTACACCCTGCATAATACATGCCATTCTCTCAAGCCCCATGCCGGTATCGATATTCGGATGTTCCAGATCGCTGTAACTGCCGTCTTCTTCTTTAGAAAACTGTGTAAATACATGATTCCAGAATTCCAGATATCTGTCGCAGTCACAGCCTGGTTTGCAGTCGGGCTTACCGCAGCCGTATTCCTCTCCTCTATCAAAATAAATCTCGGAGCAAGGTCCACATGGTCCCAATCCGATTTCCCAGAAGTTGTCTTCCTTGCCAAGACGGACGATTCTTTCTTCCGGAACACCGATTTTCTTCCAAATCTCTACAGCCTGGTCATCATCCTGATAAACGGTTGCCCAGATTCTGTCAACCGGCATTTTTAAATGTTCTGTGATGAACTCCCAGCCCCAATGCAGGGATTCTTCTTTGAAATAGTCGCCGAAGGAAAAGTTCCCCAGCATTTCAAAGAATGTACCATGTCTGGAAGTAATGCCTACGTTATCAATATCGCCAGTTCTGATACATTTCTGACAAGTGGTCATTCTCTTGGAGGGAGGTGTTTCCACTCCTGCAAAGTAAGGCTTCAGCGGCGCCATACCGGAGTTGATAATTAAAAGTGATTTATCGTTCTTCGGAATCAGTGACGCACTGCCTGCTGCATAGTGACCCTTGCTTACATAAAAATCTCTGAACATCTGTCTGATTTGATTTAAACCTAGTTTTTCCATGTATATTTACTCCTTGATGAATTAATATTTCCTTGAACATTCAATTATTTTATCATAAAACAACCCGTTTGTCCATTGATTTAGCGGTCTTTGAAACTTTCTACGGTGTTTTTTATATACTTTTCCAGTTCAGCAGCCTGCCCGGTCTCAAAATAGTAAACTTTTATCTTGGCTTCTGTACCAGAAGGTCTGATGATACACTGGGTTCCATTTTCTAAACAGAAACGGATCACATTGGATTTTGGCAGTCCTGTTTCTCCAAGGAAATCTATCTTTTCTTTGATTCTGTATCCTGCGATAGTATCCCCTATCTCAGTGCGAAAATACTCCATGACCTGTTCCATGGAAAGCTTCCCATAAGGTCCCTCAAAGAAATAATTGACGGTCTTGTCGATACAGAGCCCATGTTCCTCATAAATCTGATGGAGTCTGTCTACAAGATCAAGTCCTTGCTTTTTATAATAGGCGGACAGACAGGCACAAAGCATAGCGCTGCTGATACCGTCTTTATCTCTGATAAAAGAATCCATCAGATAGCCGTTGCTCTCTTCGAAACCGAAATAGTAATCCTCTGTTCTCCCCTCCTGCTCCAGCTTTGTAATGATTTCCCCAATATACTTAAAACCGGTTAAAGTATCGATTACTTTCAGTCCGTGTTTTTCTGCGATTTTCTCAGCAAGCGGTGTGGTTACAATGCTCTTGACAATAAACTGCCCTGCTTTTGGCGGTTTTACGCTGCAAAGATAATCTAGCATTAAAACCCCCAGCTGATTTCCCGTCAGCAGCACCTTCATGCCATCATGGTAGATGCAAACACCTACTCGATCACAATCAGGATCTGTTGCTACAATCAAATCTCCGCCAACCTGATCCATGGTTCTGAAGCCTTCCGAATAAGCGGTAATTTTCTCCGGATTCGGCGCCGGACAGGTGGCAAAATTCTCATCAGGCATTTCCTGCGCCGCTACAATGACGGTATCTTTCTGCCCGATGGCCTGCAGTACCTTCCTGACGTAAACATTGCCTGTGCCGTTGAGCGGCGTATAAACAAGTTTCAGATCACTTTCCTTAATTTCTTCAATATCAGCTGGGCACATGGAAATGATTTTTTCAATAAAGCTTTCTGATACCCTTCTGGGCACCAGCTGAATGCCTTCGTCTGACGAAGCAATTTCATCGAAATAATCCAGTTTATCGATTTCTCTCAAAATCTCTTCGGGCACGCTGCCCACAATCTGATAACCGTTGCTGTTATATACCTTATAACCATTGAAAATTTTCGGATTGTGACTGGCTGTAATCATAATTCCCATAGTGCAGCCCAGTTCTTTAATGGTATAGGAAAGCAGCGACACCGTTGCAAGCTCCGAAAAAAGCCACACCTCTATGCCGTTTCCTCTAAGAACTTTTGCGGTTTCCTCCGCAAAAATTCTGGATTTTCTTCTGGTGTCATAGGCGATGACCACTTTAGGGCGTTCAGTGACTTTATTCAAATAATTGGAAAGCCCTTGGGTAGCCCTTCGCACCACATACTCATTCATACGGTTAGTGCCTGCTCCCAGTATGCCCCGAATGCCAGATGTTCCAAAACGAAGGCTGGCACAAAAGGAGTCAATGACTTCTTCCTCTTCTTCTGCAAGCTGTGCAAGCTCCGAAAGAAGCTCTATATCGCCGAAGTGCTCAGCCGCCTGCTGCCATCTATGATATTCCTCTATCGCAAAAGTTCTGATTTCTTCTTTATTCATAACGCTGACTTCACGTTCCTCTCTATCTGGTGATAGTAATATTTTAAACGGAATGCAATGTGGGGGCAAGATGTTTTTCGCAGATTTACCAGGTTTTCGCCTAAAAGCACAGTAACTTAACTTAAAATCAATTTAGGGCAAAAAAATGTATAAGAAAATCTCGAAATCTTAACCCAAAATTAGAAAATGCTAAAAAAGTGTATAAGTGAATTCCATATCACACTTCTCAAGCGATCTATAACCGTTCTTTATCTCTGAATCCAACAGAGATTCTTGCATTTTACGTATGTTTTTTCAATGTTTACCTTTAATCTTACGCATAATGCAAGTCGCACATTATTCTTATAAAATTTCTTATACATTTTTTGAAAAACAACGTAATTTAGGTTAAGAATCGCCATACGCAATAAATGCTACACACGGCATCTACAAGAAAAACCCTCTGCACATGCAAAGAGGGTTTTTCTACATTCTATTCGTTTATTCTTCGTACAAATCAATACCGCAGTTGGTATGTACCTTCTGTACGTCATCGTTATCTTCTAAGATGTCGATAAGCTTTCTCAGCTTCTTGATATCGTGCTCTTCGGTCGGCGCGCTTTCCATAGATGGAACAAATTCTACGTCAGATTCTACAAATTCATAGCCTGCGCTTGCCAATGCCTGATATACGTCTGCGTATGCAGATGGTTCAGTGTAAACAGTAAAGCTGTCTTCTTCTGTTACCATGTCGTCTGCACCAGCTTCTAATGCTGCTTCCATCAGAGCGTCTTCGTCGATTCCGTCTGTTTTTTCGATAATAAGAACGCCTTTTCTTGAGAACATGTAAGATACACAGCCTGGAGTACCTAAATTTCCACCGTGCTTATCAAATGTGGAACGAACAAAGGAAGTGGAACGGTTGGTGTTGTCAGTCAGACAATCAACAATGATTGCTACACCACCGGGACCGTAGCCTTCAAAGGAAAGTTCTTCGTAAGAAGCGCCGCCCAGTTCTCCTGTACCCTTTTTAATCGCTCTCTGAATATTATCATTAGGCATACTGATTGCCTTTGCTTTTTCGATTGCCACTCTAAGACCTGCATTGTATTCAGGATCTCCACCGTCTTTTGCTGCTACTGTAATAGCCTTAGCATATTTGGTGAACATAGCTGCTCGCTTAGAATCCTGTGCCGCCTTTCTTCCGGCAATTGTACCGTGTCTTCCCATGGAGACACCTCCTATCTTTATCTTTAGAAATTTTCAACTTAAACAGTATACTACACTATAAAAGGATTTTCAACGCATTTTTGAAATTTATCTCCCTATTGCTGCTGCCGCAAGGAGTTAAAAGCTAAGACGATTGAACCAATCATCTATATACCCATCCCTTTTATTATGATGCTTCAGATAGTAAGCATGTTCCCAAACATCCAGTACAAGAATAGGATAATAGCCTATTTCCAACGGATTATCCTGATTGGCAGTGGTGACAATCTCAAGCAGACCGTCTCGATTCGCTACAAGAAATGCATAACCCGAACCGAATACCGACATTGCAGCTTTCTTAAACGCCTCTTTAAACTGCTGAAAGCCACCGAACCTTCTTTCCAGCAGCAAAAGAAACTCTCCGCTGGGCCAGACTGCTGTTTCCGGCGGTGCTAGACGACTGAAATACAGAATGTGATTGTAAACGCCGCCCGCATTATTGCGCACGCTGTCCTGAATTTCTACGGGTAAATTGTCATTCCATTTGATTAGCTGTTCCAGAGTCCAATTGTGCAGCGCAGGATACTGTTTGATGATGATATTGAGATGATCCACGTAGGTCTGTAAATGTGCGTCGTGATGCAGACGCATGGTTTCTTCATCAATAAAAGGTTCCAGTGCATCATAGGCGTAAGGTAGCGGCGGATTTACAAAGGGATAGTGCTGTTTCAAACTTTCTTCCATCTCTGTCCTCCTAAGATAATGTCTTCCTTTCAACATATGAATTCAAACTAAAAAAAGTGTCTGCTCTTTAAATTTCTTAAGAGGGTACAGACACGCCCTTCCATTTGATGAAGGTAAAACAAAAACGCTCTAAACTAAATGGTGGTTTCATTTTGTCAGATTCAGAAAAAGAATTCTACAAATAATAAACCACTTGCTTATCTGATGGCTTTCCTTATACAAAGAAAAGATATAGAGTCAAGCATATGGGATTCATCTAGATTCTATGTCCTTTTCTTTTAAAACTCTTATATAAAGCTTTTACGCTAAAGTGTCTGCCCAGCAGAATCACCTCTTAGCAGACACCTCTTGTTACTCTCGTTATATCTACTTTTCCATATTCTTATGAGCCGTCGCCATCATCAGCTTAATCCGGTTCAGCTGATTTACATCACTGGCGCCCGGATCGTAGTCGATAGCAGCAATATTAGCCTTTGGATTTATCTTTCTGAGTGCTTTCATCATGCCCTTTCCCGTTACATGATTCGGCAGGCACGCAAATGGCTGCAGGCATACGATGTTTTCTACGCCACTGTGAATCAGTTCCACCATTTCACCGGTCAAAAGCCAGCCTTCACCGCACTGATTACCGATAGAACTGATAGCTGACGCCGCTTCCGCCGTTTCTTCGATATAAGATGGCTCCGTAAAATGTTCGCTTGCAGCAAGAGCGCTTCTCATCGGCTTTCTAAGCCATTCCACAACCTTGATTCCAAGCTGATTCGTCATCATCGCTTTATAAGAGCCTGACAGATTTTCAAAGTTGAATTTTTTGCTGTGCATACCGTAAAGAAAGAAGTCCAGCATGTCGAGAACCACTGCCTCCCCACCTTCCGATTCGATAATGCCGACAATGTCGTTGTTGGCGTTAGGGTGATATTTCACCAAAATTTCACCGACTACGCCCACCTTCGGCTTTTTCTCACCAGTTCTTTCAACTTTATCAAAATCCTCTACAATACCTTTGAGATTTCTCTCATATTCCCCTTTGTTAAAGTGAATCACATTATGTATAATTTTGTCATGCCATTTATCCAAAATCTGCTGACAGGTACCTAGCACTTTCTCGTATGGTCTTGTCGCGTACAAAATCCGCATAACAAGATCTCCGTAAACACAGCCAACTGCTAGGCGAAGCCCCATCTTAGCAGTAATCTTAAAGCCCGGATTTTTCTCTAGTCCAACAGCATTAAAAGATACCACCGGAACCTGTACCATATCCAAATCTTTGAGTGCTTTACGCAGAAGCGCCACATAGTTGCTGGCGCGGCATCCACCCCCCGTCTGAGACATGAATACAGCCGTCTTATCCAAATCATATTTTCCTGATTTTAGTGCAGAAATAATCTGTCCCAAAGTCACGATAGTCGGATAGCAAGCATCGTTGTTGATATATTTTAACCCCTCTTCTACCGAATTCTTGTCGACCGGCGGTAAAAGTACCGCATTGTAGCCGCAGGCTTTCATTGCTTCTTCCAAATAAGTAAAATGAATCGGTGACATCTGCGGCACCAAAATATTGTAGTTTTCTCGCATCTCAGCCGTAAAAAGTTTTCGCTCATAAGCCTTAAAGTTTCCGCTTGCCTTGACACCGTTCTTTTCGCGCTCGTCCATAGCCGCTTTCAGGGAACGAATTCTAATTTTTGCTGCGCCGAGATTAGAGCCCTCGTCTATCTTTAAAACTGTGTAAAGTTTATTGCTGTCGCGGCAGATTTCTTCCACCTGATCTGTGGTAACTGCGTCAAGACCGCATCCGAAAGAATTGAGTTGAATCAGCTCCACATCATCGCAGGTGCCTACAAAGCTTGCCGCTTTGTAAAGTCTGGAATGATAAACCCATTGATCCAGCACGCGCAGCGGTCTTGGCAACTGTCCCATGTGCGCCACGGAATCCTCCGAAAGGACAACCATATCGAAGGAATTAATCAGTTTGTCAATGCCGTGATTGATTTCCGGATCCAGATGATATGGTCTTCCCGACAGAACGACAGCCTTTTTTCCCTTCTGTCTCGCCAATTTCAGTGAGTATTCCCCTTGTTTTCTCACATCGTTTTTAAAGCGAACCTGTTCCTTTCTGGCGCGGCTGACTGCGCGCATGATTTCTTCTTTCTTGATATGAAAATCCTTAAACTCTTTGTAGAGCATATTTGCCAGTTTCAGGTCGTTATCGTAAGGCAGGAACGGGTGAGAAAAACGCACCATGTTTTCTGAAAAGATATCGTCCATATTGTTTGCAATCACTTCCGGATAAGTCGCTACAATTGGGCAGTTATAGTGATTTGGTGCCGTTTCATCTTCGTTGCGTTCATAGTTTAAACATGGATAGAAAATCCACTTCACACCCTCTTCCACAAGCCATTTAATATGTCCGTGAACCATTTTGGCAGGATAACAAGCCGTGTCAGAGGAAATAGTTTCCATTCCCTTCTCGTAGATGGACTTTGTCGACAGCGGCGATAAAACCACTCTGAATTTCAATTCCGTAAAGAAAGTGAACCAGAACGGATAATTTTCGTACATATTCAGTACTCTTGGAATTCCCACCGTGCCGCGCACTGCATCAAAATCAGAAATCGGCTTATATCCAAAGAGTCTCTGCAGTTTATATTCGTAAAGATTCGGCAGTTTGTTCGCGTGCTGCGCGCCTCCTGCCCCTTTTTCGCAGCGATTTCCTGTAATAAATCTGGATCCGTCGCTGAATTTATTAATGGTCAAAATGCATCGGTTTTCACAGCCGTTACATCTGCCGTTGGTATGCTCCACCTGAAAATCTTCCAGCGCTTCTTTGCTGAGCAGAGAGGATTCCGTATCTTCAAGATGGTTTTCCATAGCAATCAGCGCACAGCCATATGCGCCCATCAGTCCTGCAATATCCGGTCTGACAACTTCCTTACCAATGATCTTTTCGATACTTCGCAGCACAGCGTTGTTCATAAAGGTGCCGCCCTGCACTACAATTTTCTCACCAGCCTCTTCTGGGTTCCTGAGCTTAATCACTTTGTACAGCGCATTCTTGATAACCGAATAAGAAAGTCCCGCGGAAATGTCGCCGATGGATGCCCCTTCTTTTTGTGCCTGCTTTACCTTGGAATTCATGAACACTGTACATCTGGTACCAAGGTCTACAGGATTTTCAGCAAAGAGCGCTTCCTCCGCAAATGCATTGGTGTCCAGATTTACAGATTTTGCGTAAGTTTCGAGAAAAGAGCCGCACCCGGAAGAACAAGCCTCGTTAAGCATGATATTGTAAATAGCGCCATCTTTAATCTTCATGCACTTCATATCCTGCCCGCCGATATCCAGAATGAATTCTACGCCTGGCAAAAATTCCTCGGCCGCTTTATAATGAGCCATGGTCTCAATTTCGCCCAAATCCGCCTTAAAAGCCGTCTTAATCAAGCCTTCTCCGTAACCGGTCACGCAAGTATTTGCAATAAAGGCATTCTGCGGCAGCAGCGAATAAAGCTCTTTGAGCATGGTCTTAACCGCTTCCAGCGGATTTCCTTCGTTGCTTCTGTAGAAGGAATATAACAGATTTTTGTCGGAGTCAATCAGGGTCGC
This sequence comes from Anaerotruncus sp. 80, assembly GCF_009936115.1. Taxonomy (NCBI): domain Bacteria; kingdom Bacillati; phylum Bacillota; class Clostridia; order Eubacteriales; family Oscillospiraceae; genus Anaerotruncus; species Anaerotruncus sp. 80. The sequence goes on along the minus strand of NZ_QWES01000009.1, from coordinate 86,516 downwards.
CTTAGTGGTTGTGGAACCAGCGTCAATGCCTAGAAAAGTCTCTTCCTTAGCGCGTTTGATATCTTTCCTGCGAATCTTGTGCTGGTTATGACGGTTTATAAATGCGTTATACGCTTCTTTATTAATAAACAGCGGTTCGATATGTTTGGTCTCAGAAAGCTGACTTGAATCAGATCCTTTGATTAGCTCGGCAATTTCTCCCAATGAAATCTGTTTTCTGGTTTCTGCCAGCATAGCTGCACCGATGGCGACAAAATACTTGGAATCCTCTGGAAAAATCACTTCCTCCGGCTTTAATTCCAATGTTTCAATGAATCTTTTACGAAGCTCAGACAAAAAGGACAGCGGTCCGCCTAGAAATGCTACGTTCCCTTTGATGGTATGTCCGCAAGCAAGTCCGCTGATGGTCTGGTTAACCACAGCCTGAAAAATGGAAGCAGCTAAATCCTCTATTGCCGCACCTTCATTAATCAGAGGCTGAATATCCGTCTTTGCAAAAACGCCGCAGCGAGCTGCAATAGGATAAATCATCTTTACGTTCTTTGCTGCCTCATTAAGTCCCCCTGCATCAGTATTCAAAAGCACCGCCATCTGGTCAATAAACGCGCCCGTGCCGCCTGCACAGGTTCCGTTCATTCGCTGCTCAATGGTAGCGCCGTAGAACGTAATCTTTGCGTCTTCGCCACCAAGTTCTATAGCAACATCTGTATCAGGAATTAGAGTCTCCACCGCTTTGCTGCAGGCGATAACCTCCTGTTCAAAGGAAACACCCAGAAGGTTTGCCAGGGAAAGACCGCCAGAGCCTGTAATAACAGGTCTGATTTCTATGGAACCAAACTGGGCATACATTTCTTCTATGAGTTCTTTTACTTTTTCAAAAACATTAGACATATGCCTCTCATAACGAGCATATGTAATTTCGTTTTTTTCGTCAAGTAAAACGAGTTTGACGGTAGTTGAGCCTACGTCAATTCCTAACTTCATAATCTTACCTCTTATTTGTGTAATTGAGTATTTTATAATTTTAACACCAAAATTCGACCTTTTTCAAGGTTTAATTTAGTACTAATTTCTGGTTGTATCGCCTGATTTCCTATGTTAGAATGAATTGTTATGAAAAGTACAATCAAAAAAAGAACTTATCAGGCAATCTACCGATTGCTGGACAGGGTTTCTCCTGTTCCTTATGACTGCGGAGCTCTTTGCGGTGCCATCTGCTGCAGCTGCGGTAATGACGATGAAAACCTCGGTATTTATCTCCTTCCTGGCGAAGATAAAGTCCACGACCGAACAGACGATTGGCTCACATGGAGTGCAGAATACGCCGAGGATTATGAATTTCCGGAGTCCTGGAGCGGCAAAGTTTACTTTGTACGATGCAAAACGCCGCCAATCTGTCCCAGAGAAAAAAGGCCCATGCAATGCAGAACCTTTCCTTTGACGCCTCATATTGACGAAGACGGTGTATTATCTCTGGTACGAAATGACAGCGACTTGCCCTACAGCTGTCCTCTAATTACAGAAGAAATGGAGCTGAATCCTGCTTTTGTCAAGGCAACTTATACCTGCTGGAAACATCTTCTGCGAGATCCGCTTATTTACGACCTTGTCAAAGAAGATTCCGAATATCGCCAATACCGGGAATACGAAGAATTTCAAGACCTTGAATGGTAAATTACAAGGTCTTGATTTCTTTTTTGTATAATCTGATAAGCATAATCGCCGAATAAACGACACCGATAATTTCTGCCAATGGAAATGATGCCCAGGAAGCTGTCACACCTGCGGTGTGATAAATGATGTAAGCCAGCGGCAAAATACCGACAAGCTGACGCAAAAGTGATCCTATTAAACTATATACCCCATGACCGGTTCCTTGAAACAGCGTCGATGACATAATACCAAAGGCTGCCGGAATAAAGCAGATACTGATGATTCTCAGTGCCGGTACACCCATTTCCATCATTTCGTCGTCCGCACTAAACATTTTCAAGAAAACTTCTGGGAATAAATGGAATAAAATAGTTCCGATTGCCATAATCACCAGTGCAGTAATCTGCGCTTTTTTGTAAGTCTCCATCAGACGATGTCTGTCCCTTGCGCCAAAGTTATAGCCCATAATTGGCATAGCACCCTGATTGAGACCGAACACCGGCATAAAGATAAAGGACTGCAGCTTGTAATAAACGCCCAATACCGCAACGGCTGTTGCAGAAGTCGCTAAGATGGCATTGTAGCCCAGCAGCATAACAGAACCGATTGCCTGCATGATGATAGATGGAAGTCCTACGCCGTAGATATCTTTTACCACAGCCCAGTCGATTTTGAAGCCTTTCAACTGGATTTTCACCTCATGCTCTTTTCTAAAGAACATGAAGATTGCAACGCACATACCCACTGCCTGACCAGTAACTGTTGCAATGGCTGCACCAGCAATACCAAGTTTTGGCATACCGAAAAGTCCAAAAATCAGAATCGGATCCAAAACCAAATTGGTCAGTGCACCGCTCAAACTGATAATCATCGGAGCTATCATATTGCCTGTCGCCTGCAGCACCTTCTCAAGCTGAATCTGAATCATGCTAAAGAGACTGCAAATGGTAATAATTCTAAGATATGTAACACCACCCTCAAAGATGATAGTATCATCTGTATACGCACGCATAAACGGACTGGCAAGACAAATACCTATCAATGCAAAAATCAGAAAGTTAAACAGCCCAATTCTGATACTGGTCGAGGCTGCCTTATTAGCTTCATCAAACCGCTTAGCACCCAGTCTTCTGGAAATCAGAGAATTTACGCCGACAGAACTACCCACAGCCATGGAAATCATCAGCATTTGAATCGGCATTACAAGAGATACGGCTGTCAGCGCTTTCTGACTGACCATTGCAACGAACATGCTGTCCACTACGTTGTAAAGAGCATTGATCGTCATAGAAAGAATGGCTGGCCATGCCATGGAAGCGAGCAGTTTTCCAACCGGCTCCGTACCCATTTTGTTGCCTTGAATTTCTTTTTCGTTTGTCATAATATCTCCTCCCTCCTATCATATATAAACAAAATAAAACGGAAATACTGCGTATTTCCTGAAATAAAGTATGGGCAAACCTATAAGCCGGGTTCTGTATTAGACAATCATCTATCTGAGGCGTAACATTACTGCACGCTCTTGCAGTCTACCTACCGGGCAGCGACGGGCCGCCGCTTTTTGCGCCCTATTTGACCTTGCTCCGGATGGGGTTTACACGGCCGCCATGTCTCCATGACGCCGGTGAGCTCTTACCTCACCATTTCAACCTTACCACGGCATAACCCGTTTCGGCGGAATGTTTCTGTTGCACTTTCCCTATAGTTACCTACGCCGGACGTTATCCGGCATCCTTGCCCTATGGAGCCCGGACTTTCCTCATGCAAATTGCACGCGATTGTCTGGTTTACCCATAACTATGTAATTATAGCATAAATCAATTATAAATTCCAGTCTTTTTTGTGGACAGTCACAGAAAACCACGCGTTGAATGCGTGGCTGGTTTTTTGTTTAAAAAATTAGAATTCGATTATAATTAGGGGACTGAAACTGCTGACAGGTATGAATTAAATGCAGCCGAACGGATTCAAATCCAGCTGCGATTCCAAAACCTCTAAATCGGTTCCAAAAGTCGCTTCCCGCAGCATGTCAGCCATATTCCCAGTAAATATCTTTTCACTTCCATAGTGCCCAATGTCAAGGACACAAATGCCGGCTTCCTTCGCCATCTGCGCCTCATGATATTTCAAATCGCCCGTAATATAAAGGTCGCAGCTTTCTTTCTTCGCATCTAAAATAAATTCACTGCCGGCGCCAGTACACCAGCCGACGGTTTTAATTTGTCTGGTTAAGTCGCCGACCCATCTAAAATACCGCTCCTCCATCGTAAGCTCCTCTGAAACCTTGCGAATCAGTTCCGCAAAAGTCATATCAAAAGGCGTCTGTCCTTTGCGGCAGAAACCGTTATCTGCATCAAAGGGATGTACACCCTGAAATTCTAAAAGAAGACCAAAATAATCATTGTTACCGTCTTTTAATTTATCAAAGCTAGTGTGACAGGAATAGACGGAAATGCCTGCCTGAATCAGTCGAATCAAGTAATTTCCAATCACATCTGTCTGTTCAATTTTCTTGATTCCGCTAAAAAGTAGCGGATGATGGGTCAAAATCATCTGCGCGCCGCAAGCGGCGGCTTCATCAATTACTGCACCGGTAACCTCTAAAGATACCAGCACAGTATCTATTTCTGCCGCCCCCATATCCAGCTGAAAACCACAGTTATCCCAGCTTTCAGCTGACTCAGAAGGACAGATTTCCTCGATAACGGCAGTCAATCTTTCTTTATTCATTCGCTGCCTCCCATTCCTTAATTAACGCTTCCAGTCTCACAATTCTATCTCTGGTTTCTTTACTCTGCTGTTGTACATCTTTCGCGTTCTCTTCGATTTTACCCAGAATCTGATATTCGGTTTCGAGGTGTTTCTGCAGATATTCCCCTGTCAATACGCCTCCAAAAGCAATAAGCGAAGCAGGATATTCAAATTCCGCACTATAAACAGGCTGCGGATTTTCCGCTGTAAAAACTGGTATCGGTCCGCTTTCAACGGTCAAAATCTCACAGAGAAACTTTCCCTCTCTGACGATTCCTTCCTTTACGATGGAAAAACCATTGCATGCCAGAAAGTGTCTAAGTCTGCCAGGGTTGTTTCTCGGCTGCAGAATATATCTTTTAATAGACCGGCTTTTTTTTAGATTCCATTTAAGCATGTCTGCAATGAGAAGACCTCCCATGCCCGCCATGACAACCACATCAACTTCCCCATCGGAAAGAACATCGATGCCGTCGCCGAGGCGCAATTCGTAGTCGCCTTTAGGTTTCACCAGTTTACAGTTGGTTTCTGCCTTTTTTAAAGAACCGCCGCTGACATCGGTCATAATCACTTTTGGGCATTTATGCTTTTCCATTAAATACAGTGGCAAGAAACCATGGTCGCACCCAATGTCCGCCATGGTTTCTCCTTTTCTTATTTCGTCAGCGATATATTGCAATCTCTCGCTTAATTTCATCTTTCGTTACTCCAGATAATCCTTTAATTTCTTACTTCTGCTTGGGTGTCTCAGCTTTCTAAGCGCCTTTGCCTCAATCTGTCTGATTCTTTCTCTTGTTACGTCAAATTCCTTGCCGACTTCCTCTAAGGTCCTGGAACGTCCATCTTCAAGACCGAAACGCAGTTTCAGCACCTTCTGTTCTCTCTCTGTTAAAGTGTCCAGCACTTCTACAAGCTGTTCTTTCAGCATGGAAAATGCCGCAGCTTCAGCCGGTGCTGGTACATCATCATCTGGAATAAAATCTCCCAAATGACTGTCTTCTTCTTCACCGATTGGAGTTTCCAGCGATACAGGTTCCTGTGCAATCTTCTGAATTTCTCTAACCTTGTCTACAGAAATACCCATTTCCTTTGCGATTTCTTCCGGGCTCGGCTCTCTTCCATAAGTCTGCAGCAGCTGTCTGGATACGCGAATCAGCTTATTGATAGTTTCTACCATATGCACCGGAATTCTAATGGTTCTCGCCTGGTCAGCGATGGATCTGGTAATTGCCTGACGAATCCACCATGTTGCATAAGTGGAAAATTTGTACCCTTTGCGATAATCAAACTTATCAACAGCTTTAATCAGTCCCAGATTTCCCTCCTGAATCAAATCCAGGAACAGCATCCCTCTGCCCACATAGCGTTTTGCAATGCTGACTACAAGACGAAGGTTTGCTTCACAAAGCTTTTTCTTTGCTTCCTCGTCCCCTTTTTCCATTCTCTGAGCCAGTTCGATTTCCTCATCGGCACTGAGAAGAGGTACCTTTCCGATTTCCTTCAGATACATTCTAACAGGATCGTCTACAGCAATTCCTTTTGGCAAAGTCGCTTCGATATCGATTTCACCGGTTTCGGTCATAACAATGCCGTCATCTTCTTCATTGCCGTCAAAATCGTCATCCCGTTCCATCATGGAAGGAAAATCTTCAGGTTCTGTTTCGCTGGCAATCTCAATGTCCTTAGAAAGCAGCGCTTCATAGATTTCGTCTACCACATTCTTGTCCAAATCAAAAGAATCTAAATAATCCGCCATATCCGTATAGGTCAGAATATTTTTCTTTGTCTTAGCTTTTTTGACTAGCTGACTGATGAGTTCGTTCTTAATTTGCTCTGGGCTCATGCCTGCAAAGGTTTCATTTAAATTGTTTGCTTTTTTTGTTTCTGTGCTCATTCTACATCTCCCTATTGTTGGTTTTTAAGTTCTCGTTGCACTTTCATAAGCTGATCGGTCAGTTCCATAATTCTATCCTGATTATCATTTTCGTCTGCCATGGAAAGAAGCGTCAAAAGCTTCTGCTCTTCTCTGGTCAACCGCTCATGGTTCCACGTTCTGATACAGTCGTGAAATACCTGTTCCTCGTTGCCGACGACTACATGATTCAAAACTTCTTGCAGCCCTGCAGCTCCTTCATCGGAAAGCCCGTCCATAATCTGGTTCAAATCAATGAAATGATGATGTGCATAGCTTTCTGCAAGAAGCTGATAAATCTTCAGGGCAAATTCACTTTCTAAAATTCCCGGATAGTCTACTAGCCTGTCTATATATCTTTCTTCCGTCAGTAAAACTTTCAACAGTGTTTTCTCTATGGGTTTCAGTGCCACATGCTCTACTTCCTCCTGTTGTGAGCGCTGTTCGCGAACCGGTGCAGACCGTTGCTGCGTCTTTTGTGTATTATCATTTCCTAAAAGTTCCATTCTAATCGCACCTTCTGCAATTTTCAGGTCTTTAGACAGTTTTTTTATGTAAATTTCCTGTTCAACAGGACTCATCTGGCGCAAAATATCAATAGCCTTCTTCATGTAGTCGATTTTGTCTTCATCCTGTGATAAATCAAAACCCACTTTAGCCGATTCCAAACGGTAGTCTCCATAAGGCAGTGCCCCATCTATCAGCTTTAGAAACGCCGTCTTTCCGTTTTTCTTAACATATTCGTCTGGGTCTTTTCCATCGGTAACATGAAGCACCTTGACCTTGCAGTCTTCTTTCTTTAGAATTTCAAGACCTCTAAGAGCAGCTGCCCGTCCAGCATTATCAGCATCATAAGAAAGAACCACATCCTTGGTATATCGCTTAATCAGTTTTGCCTGATTCTCCGTCAGCGCAGTTCCAAGAGAAGCTGCCACATTCTCTACACCGCTCTGATACAGAGCAATCACATCCATATATCCTTCAACTAGAATAATAAAATTTTCTTTGCCTACACTCTGTCTGGAAATATTCAGACCATAAAGATTATTCTTCTTCTGAAAAATCCTGCTTTCAGGCGAATTCAAATATTTGGGATTATCACCCGGATCAATAGCTCTTCCCCCAAAGCCGATGACCTTGCCGGAGGTATTAATGATTGGGAAAATGACCCGATTTCTAAATTTATCGTAGTATTTTCCTTTGCTTTCTGATACCAGCCCCAGCTCTACCATAATCTTTTTATCGACGCCCTGTGACAACAGGTACTGATACAAGCTATCCCACTGCTCATCGGCATATCCGATACCAAACTTCTTCAAAATAGCAGGTGCTATCTCCCTGCGCTTCATATAAGCGTAGCCTTTATTTGCCTTTTCCGTAAAGGAGCGATAAAAGAAATTGGCCGCCAGTTTGTTAACCTTGTAATAAATATCTCTATTGTCACTGCGAGCATTTCTCTCTACGGTAATGCCCTCTTCGGCAGCGATTTTCTCTACCGCCTCAGAAAAATCCAGATTATAATAGCGTTTTACATATTCGATGACATCACCGGTCGCCCCACAACCAAAGCAGGTAAAAATCTGCTTCTGCTCGGAGACAACAAAAGAAGGCGTCTTCTCATTGTGAAACGGACAACAACCTTTATAGTTGGAACCTGCTCGTTTCAGAGGCACGCTTCTTCCTACGACATCTACAATATTCACTTGATTTTTCAAATTTTCTATGGTAGAACTTGAAAAACTCATAGTCTGTCTCCCGATTTTGTCTTCCTATTAGTACTATTCTACAAAAAACAGACTTTTCCTTTATTTTTTTTAAAAAAACTCTTGACAAATTTTTAGCAAAATATCAAAATAATTCTCAGTAAACAGTACTTTATTACTGGTTATTTAATTGCTGTCTAACTATTATCCGCCTCATCATTTGTTGTCTGAAAAAAATCGCTCGCAATATCCTCATGAGATATTATCCCCGCTTTATAATAATTAACGGTTAACAACAATTTCTTTATATCTATTGCAGCACCGCAAACTCCGGTGTTTAATTCCAAGAGATTTATTTTATCCTGATATTGCCCTTTAAAATGACCGGAAATGAACATAAAATAGAATAATCGGATGTCCTGTGAAAAATGCTCCCACCATTTGTTCGGATTTCTTTGAGTATCACGTATGGCATTATCGCCAATATAGCGCTCCATTTCGTCTGCTTGAGTGATTGGCAAGTTATATCCATCCTTATAAGCTTTCGTATCTATAATAATTCCATAATTTTCATATAGATTATGGGTATAGCATATTCCGTCTGGTCTTCTTGAACCTCCTAGATGATCTCCCTGATAACCACATTCTTCAATCAGCAATTCCATCGTTTTCATTTCAAACAGTCTATGCTGTCTTGAATCATAGGCTAAATCAATTAATGCCAGATACTCATGAGAAAGATGTGTAAGTTTCTCACGAAGTTCTTCTTTCACATCTAACAAATCTGTTCGGGTTAAATCTTGATTCAATGGTAAAATAAAATCATTGATATTATCATTCCAAAGAAATTCATCTTCGTCTATGATAATATTTAATCCAATATTGATTAATCCTCGTACATCATCTTGAATGGTTTCAACTGCAACAGCTATATTATATAACGCTAAATAATCTTTAATTTCATATGCACAAATATAGTCTCCTTTTTCCATAATCGCCTTTAGAACGAGCGTTCTGCGAGTTCGTAATAATTCCCTGTCATTTCCCTTCGTAGCCATCATCTCATAATAAACATTTTTTGATATTCTGTGATGTCTGCTTCGCCCTACTACGCGATTCAATGCAGAACTACCCTTTGCCGAAATCATGTATGCCTGTCCAATAGTTTCACTAAATTCCTGTCCGTTAACATTTACCGAAACCTGTTTGGGAACCTGCATCACCAAACCAAGTTTTTCCAGCCATTTTGAAATCATCCTCGCATATTTATCAGAAGAGCCATCCCAGTCGGTTTTCATTTTATTTTTTTCTTTATTTGATTTTGTCATTGCAAGTGTTCTGATTAAAATAGACTGAGGAAGACTAGTAAATCCATCTTCTCCAATAAATCCCAATTTGCTTCCAAGTTCAAATTTTGTTAAATGTGTATTTTCATCTTCCGCTAATAGCTTTAAAACACGCACAGCTGGAGGATAAGACAAAACAGCTGTAAGAAGAATTTCATTTTCCTGTTCGTTTAGTTCTTCTCCTGCTGTTCTTGCTTGAGACAGTCTTAAACCACTATCTGAAATAGCGAATGTATCTGTCTGATAATCGTACTGAATAAATCCTAACGCATGCGCCCAGCGCACAAAATTATCTGCTGGCCAATCTCCGATAAAATCTCTTTTTTGTCCTGGTATGGCTGCCTGTATTATCCCATTGCAACGAGCAATGCTTCTAGGAGAGAAAGAAGTTCCAACTAAATCTGCATATTTAATGCATAATGGTTCTGAATTAAGCACCTCAATAAAACGAGATTTCCCATCTCGCTCTTCTATTAGAGATGGAATAATCTGTGTCTTCAGCTCAAAATGTTTCTCTGACATATTGTCAAAAATCGCTACTATATCACATAAACTTCTAAAATCACTTGGATCCTGTACCCAGCCAAAAGTTCTGAATTTTATATTTTGTGTAGGTATTATATGAATCATATCTTTGCGCAAGAAGTTAATAATTAATAATTAAAACTTCGTCGCTTTCTCCTCTCTTCGTATTATAGCTGGAATTTATATAGTTGTAATTTAAATGAATTACATGATATTTTTTACTCCATTCTAATAAACTTTTGTTAATTTGACCCTTATGAGATAACACATTAGAAAGAGCAAATTTAATATTTTTTTTATTCAGGTAATCTAATAAATCATACAAATCAGACTCTTCTTCTTCTCCCCAGTCTTTAAATCCTCGATTTCCATCATTATAACTTCCCGTTGTTATTAAATAAGGTGGATCACAGTAGACAAAATCTTGCGGGCCAAGGGTTGTTAAGTCCAATTCCATAAAATCCTTACTAGAAAATATAATATCAATCTCTCTAATTCGATTCATAACTGAAATCAAATTATTCCTCATTCTTTCAGAAAACTGACTTCTATTTCTCCCAAAAGGATTATTGTATTCATGGCTATTATTGAATCTGAACTGGTAATTAAAAGAGTAACAGGTCAATGTGTACAAATCTATCGGATCCGGTGTTTTATTGTAATCCTTTCTAAATCTCAAAAAACCTTCCTCATTGGTTTTTGAAAGTGAATATTTTTGTATGTTTAAATCAATCTGTTTTAATACTTCTTCTGTGCTTCTGTTTTTAAATGTATTGAATAACTCAATAATTTTTGTATTTATATCATTACACAGAATTTTATCCGCTTCTGCATTAATCCCCACATTACCCCCGCCGGAAAACAAGTCAATGAAAAGATTGATATCTTTAGGAAACAAAGGCATAATCTGTGGCAATAGTTTGTATTTTCCACCGATATAATTCAACGGACTTTTAATAAATTTTTTGTTTTTATTGGAAGGTTTCATTCTGCTTTTGTAATTATAGGAGATTGTGTTCTCCGCAATAAGCATTGGTTTTTCTCGCTGCACATCTTTCCTTATATAAAAAAGATATTCATACAAAATTTTTTCTTCGTTATTTATTTTACTCTTATACTTTCTGTATTGTATATTGTATTTTTTATATGTTTCTGCAATGCCATACTTTTTCATTATTTCTTCTATCTCTGAAAAGCTCATGATGCCTTCGCTGCTGTAACTCAAAACAATATGCTCAAAGTCAGCCTTTTTCATAATATCTTCAAAAGCATTCGCCACATCTTTTTTTATACAGAAGGCAGATTTTTGCTTGTCGTAATTGCGCATCCCTGTTACGCCCTTTATCTTTGGCGCATCATATCTTGAAATCGTCTCTAACAAGTGATAATTTGGCGCATACTGCCTAGAATTATAAGGTGGATCCAAGTATAAAATATCTCCGCTTATCTCTAATATCAACTCACTTGCATCTCTATTATAGCATTTATTTCTATGACCGTTATTCTCAACATCCAGTCTTATCATTTCAAAATTTTTGTACGCCCGTTTATCCCAGTTCTTCAAATATGCCCCATATGTTCCTGTAATATTCGAAACAAAAGGTACACCTTCAATAAGACTTGCTAATAAATAAAAATACTCATCCTGATTCAATAAATTTTCGTTTTTCCATGCTTCTATAGTCGAGCGAATATAGTCTATTCGCATTGCATTTTGCACTGATACATACATGCGATGAGTTTCGCCATATGGGGAATAATTCCTCGTAATAAAATAGTTTTCTTCAACCTTATTACAAGTTGATTCCTCTAAAAATTTAAAAGGATCTTGAATGCCAATCTTCTTTAATTTTTTAAAATCAGGAATATGGTTGTTCTCTATTGTTGCCTTTTGCAACACATAGGAAAAATACATAAAATCATTAGAAATCACTTCATATTTATTTTTAAAATGCTTTGCTACAGATGCTGTTCCTGAAAACAAGTCACAAAAAATTTTCTCGTTTCCTGATGTATTTTCTTTGATTACATATTCAATGCTGTCTAACAATGCTACTTTGCTTCCAATATATCTCACGTTATTCCTCCATACATCCCGAAACATCCTGGTAAGATTATACTTTATCCCACAAGCAAAAGCAACACTAAAATTTAATCAGTTATTATTTCCACCCTCTCGGCACGAACAAATCAGCGTAAAGATTTAGTGCATACCGGTCGGTCATGCCAGCCACGTAATCTTTTACTACAACGTGGATATCATCACAGTCAAGAAGCTGTGCGTGATCCTCCGGAAGTTTTTCCGGATATTGCAGAAAATAATTGTAAAGAGAACTGATAACAACCTCTACTTTTGCCAAATCTTCTTCTTTCTTAACCCGCTGGCTTCTATAAACATTTTCAAACATAAAATTACGCAACAGATTAAGCTGCGCACCATGTTCCTCGTCCATGGAAACCTTGTCTCTACCGTCACTAAAGGACACCACGTTGGAAACCATGCAGTCAATCCTTTCTCTGTGACCCTTTCCAAACATGGCGATTGCATCCTTTGGCAAATCCTCCAAAGTGATGACTCCGCTTCGCACGGCATCGTCAATATCGTGATTTATGTAGGCAATCCTGTCACTGATCTTTACAATCTGCCCTTCTAAGGTCGCCGCTGGAAGACTTCCTGTGTGATTTAGTATGCCGTCTTTCACTTCAAAGGTCAAATTCATGCCTTTTCTGCTTGGGGTAGATTCCAGCACTTCCACCACCCGAAGGCTTTGCTCATTGTGTCTAAAACCACCTGGATGCACATCGTTGAGAACCATTTCTCCATTGTGCCCAAAAGGAGTATGACCAAGATCATGTCCCATAGCAATAGCTTCTGTTAAGTCCTCGTTGAGCCCCAGGCTTCTTGCGATAGTACGTGCAACCTGAGACACCTCTAAAGTGTGAGTCAAACGAGTTCTGTAATGGTCTCCCTCCGGCGAAAGAAACACCTGAGTCTTGTGCATTAGCCTGCGGAAAGACTTGGAATGGATAATTCTATCTCTGTCTCTCTGAAATTCCGTCCGGAATTTGCAAGGCTCTTCAAAAACATCCCGTCCTTTAGATTTGCCAGAGCGACTGGCTCCCGGTGCCAGCAATTCTTCTTTTTTCTCTAAATCTTCACGATGTAACATCTTTATACTCCTGTATGTCCAAAGCCGCCGGCACCCCTTTCAGTTTCTGAAAGTGTTTCTGCCGGAACAAGCTCCGCCTGTTCATATTTACAAATCACAACCTGGGCAATTCTAAGCCCGTCTGTTACTGTAAAGGCTTCCTGCCCCCAGTTAATCAGCGGTACCTTTATTTCGCCCCTGTAGTCGCTGTCGATGGTACCAATTCCATTGACAAGACCGATTCCATTCTTGATAGAAAGACCGCTCCTTGCCCGAACCTGCGCTTCATATCCAAGCGGAATTTCCATATAAATTCCCGTTGGAATCAGGCTCCTTTCTCCTGGCTGCAGAGTAATGGGCTCCTTCAAATGAGCAGCGATGTCAAATCCTGCAGAGCCTGCTGTCTCATACCTCGGAAGCCTTCCGCTTTCTGAAATCATTTTTATTTTCATTTGTAGTATTCCTTTCGCCGCAAATTATCTGCCCATAAATCCTTTCAGATTTACCTCGTCTCTGGTAACTGCTGCTGCAGAATAGGTTTCAAAGTCACAAATTAAGCTTTTCACGCTCTCAATATCGTCTATAGTAACCGCATTAAACCCCGCTATGACCTCTTCTCCAGTTAGAATTGGATTCCCCAAAAGCAGATTCTTACCATTTTTAAACATGTGACCCGCCACGTTTTCCTGACCAAAGATATAGGAAGCTTTCAGCTGTTCTCTGGAAGATTCCAGTTCCTCCTCTGTCACTCCATGAGCTGCAATCTCAGCAAGCTCCTCCCTGATTCCACCAATGGCTTCTTTGATTTTGTCATGGCTGACACCGGCATAAATATTAAAATAGCCATCGTTTTTGAAAGAGCCTGCCATAGAGTAAACTGAATAAGCAAGGCCTTTCTGCTCTCTGATATTCTGAAAGAGCCTGGAGCTCATGCTGCCACCCAGAATATTATTCAGGATAGAGAACGCATAGTATCTGCTGTCATTCAATGGCAATCCTTTTACGGCAAGACAAATATGGGACTGCTCGATGTCCTTGGTAATTACTTTGTACGCTGGTGTATAAACAGAAACAGTGCTTTCTTTTTCTGGTTTAGATTCTTTCAAACCAGTCAATTTGTCATCGAAGTAAGCGCATACATCATCCGGTTCAAAATTTCCAGCTACAGAAATTACAATATGGTCTCGCGTGTATTCACTGTTAAAATAATCTTTAATGACATCTCTTGAAATATTCTCCAACGAAGCCGGGGTTCCGATAATTGAATTTCCCAGGGCGGAACCTTTAAACACCATAGAAGTGATGGTATCATGAGCCAAATCATCGGGCGCATCCTGAGTCATTTTGATTTCCTCGCAGATGACTTGACGTTCTCTATCCATTTCCGCCTTGTCAAAGAGCGAAGAAGACAGCATATCGACAATTACGTCAGCCGCCTGCTTATAATTGCTGTAAATCGCTTTTACATAATAGCAGGTTGCTTCTTTGCCTGTAAACGCATTAATCTGACCGCCGATTTTATCAATATCTGCAGCAATCTGTTTCGCTGTTCTGTTCTCAGTGCCTTTGAACATCATATGTTCGATAAAATGAGAAATACCCGCATATTTTGCTTCTTCGTCTACTGCACCTGCCTTTACCCAAATTCCAATGGCAACAGACTGCACATATGGAATCTGTTCCATCACTACTCTGACTTTAGAATTTAATTCTTTTGTAATTACCATCGTATTAACTCCTTTTCGACTGAATTAGTAATAGTACCAGTATAATAGCAATGCCAATCAAGGCAATATTTTCTACTGTTTTGCCAAAGGCCTGACCTAAAATACCGGTCACTAATATAATTAACGCAAATACCAGAAAGACGCCCAGATAAATCGCCAGATTAACTTTAAATCTGCCTGCCTCTTTTTGTTCTGTCCGCTCTTTGCTATCCCTTGGCTGTGTCTCTTTTTCCAAATTGTTATCCATTTATGTTCCTTTTCTTCCCCTTGCGCATATATTGCTATGTGCGTTTCACCATCATTTTTTTAATTGTAACACAAAACGCGACCAAATCATATACTTATCTAGAAAGATTATATAACCTACAAGGAGGTAATTTTATGAGTTGCTTTGGAACAAGAGTAACACCGGACCTCTATCAGAATTGTTGTAATGCCAATAATTTGTGTGAGTTCGACGGCGATATGAGCAGCGTTGTCACTGCTCCCATCTACGTGCAGCAGGTTTTCGACGCAGTAAAATTCAATCTGCAGGGAATGAAAACTTTTAATGAGCAGACTTTCCAGCCGTGTCTTCCACCCGGACACAGAATTAAACGTGTCATAGATATCAGGTGTAAGCGAGTTTTTATCCCAGATAATGTTGATGACCCAAGAAACCTTTCTCTGGATGTAGATACCGGCATTTCCGGCGCTACTTTCCTAAAAGACAGACAGGGCAATTTCCTGAATGTGGTTGGTGCAGATGGTACATATTCCGAGCGGATTATGTATGCGGAAAGCTCTGACTGTGATGAGCAGTGCATGGGCACTCCGGTATTCGGCACGCAATGCGTTGCTATTTCTGGTAATATTATTATCGAGCTGGATTTACTTCTTTGCGACAGCTGTAACAACGAAACCTGTTTCACTGTCTGCACTGAAGTATGCATTGCTTCACAAAACCAGCCTATGGTACTGACCAACTTCTTTGAAATTTGCATGCCATCTTCTATCGACACCGCTTTCCTGCCTCGCTTTACGGAGTTCTGCAATTCCGCCTGTGAAGCACGCCTTGCAACCAACAACTGCGGCAGAGATCTGAACGTGGACTGCAATGGACAGATTTCCGGAAATCTTATCGTTGCCATTTGTCTAACCTGTGAAAAGAAAATTGTCGTACCGGTACAGCTTTGCGTTCTTACCACCGGTTACGTCGATGCACCTCTGCAGCAAAATGCCATCTGCACAACTTTCCCAAGTCTGTTCCCTGGAACCATTTCTGGAAATAATGCAGGCAGCACGCAGCCACAGGCAGAGTCTTGTGATCCATGCTGTGACCCATGCGATTGCAAGCCGGCCTGCTGTGACCCATGCGAACCGTGTGAACCGTGCTGCGAACCATGCGAGCCGTGTCCGCCGCCATGTGACTGCAACCCTTGCGAACCGCCAAGAAGACCGCAGCCAAGACATTAATAATGACCTAAAGTACAAAAACACACGCAGTTTTCAAAGCTGCGTGTGTTTTTGCAATTATGTTTTACACGTTATTCAGAAAATGTAGTTCTTACTTCAATTTGAATTTTATATGGAACTACTGCTCCAATTGATTGTGCATATTTCCCGTAGCTATTTAATCCATTAATAGTAGCCGCTCTGAACCCTTTTACATTTGTCCACTTATCACAGTCAAAGTCATAAGTGTCCTTGAATTTGATTTTTAATGTCCATACACCTTTACTATTTTTCGTACCCGACGCCACATAGCTAACTTTATTAAAAGCTAAAGTTAAATCATGCGAACTATTTAAAGCTGTACTTCCGCTAGTCGTTCGAGCTGACAGTTTTTTACCTTTCACATAAGACTTGAATTCACTAATGATTTCTTTACAAGCGCTAGAGTTTTTAACTTGAGTAGAAATTGGGTCTGTCGATGTGATTGATACATCTACAGGATTATCCTGCAAAGAGTGTTCTAGGCATACACTCGCAGTAGTATAACCCAATAACGTTCTTGCATCTTCTGCTGCCATCGCTAGGCTAGCTCTTACTACAGCTTTTGTAATTGCTGCTTTTTGCATTTGTGTATCACTAATAATACCTTTTCATAAGACTGCTCGTTTTGAATCATAATGCAACAATTATTAAAATCAATGCATAGCATTCTATCGGAAATAAAGCCAGTATTCCCCCTAATATAAAATGCCATTTCCATTTGCAATCTCTTTTTTTGCGTTGTACACCAATACAGATGATTGCGATTCCGAGAAGTGATATAAGTAATGGTAAGCAAATAAAGAAGAATGTTCCCACACCATTTTCTAAATCTAATAAAAAAAGTGTCACCAGTAAAAAAGCTGTAATTGCTATACCAATTAGCATGTTTCGCATGTGAATCTCACTTTGGTAAACAGCCAAATCAATAGTATTAGAAACAACTTCGTCTAGTTTATGTGTGGAAGTTATTTTCTCCAGTTTTTCACCATACATCAGCTCACTCAAACTTATATCCAATGCAGATGCCAAAGGTTCTAACGTTTTAATGTCAGGAAATCCTGCGCCTCGTTCCCACTTAGATACTGCTTTATCTGTCACACAAATTTTCTTTGCTAGCATTACCTGTGTCCACCCTTTTGCTTTTCTTCTCTCTGCAATAAACCTTCCGAATCTCTTTTCATCCATTTAAACCTCCTTTCTCACATTCATGCTGTTTAATTTAAATATAGTACAATTTCTGCAAAATGCAATCGACGAATCGTAGAGTTATTGAAATCTGTTGAAATTTCATTGTTAAAGAGATTTTATCATTCTTTTCCGCATAAATCAATTACATAAAACTAAAAATGGAAGTAACCGCTACAAGCAAATTAACCTTGACTCGAAAAGTGATCCGAGCCTTCATATTAATTTAAATTAAAATAATTGTCATGATAGATATTTTGATAATAATAAATACTCTGAAATCATGCGAAAAGATAAGGCAAAAAAGAAAAAGTGACGCAAGAATCTCTCTTTCTCTTACGTCACTTTCTGTTTCTTTAGAAATTCCCACCTACTTATCTAGGGACTTCCTTTCTTTCATCGTTAAAATGTGTCTTTAATTGTGCTTGCCATGCGGCTGACGTCTGTTTTTACATCACCCATGTCTTCCACAGTGCGTCGCATGTCCCTGGAAATCTTATCCTTGTCAGACGGAGACATCCACTTGTATGCGCAAAATCCTGCAGCACCGGCAGCAGCAAGCATTGCTGCGTCTTTGACAAATTTGTTCATCTCTTCACACCCCTTTTCCTAGTTTTATAAACTTAGTATGGCATGGATGTAAAGTGAATATGTGTAGCAGATTCTGCTGTTATTTAATACGGCTCAATAAATCCGCCGCCAACGACCCGGTCGCCGTCATAAAAGACGATGGACTGCCCCGGTGTCGCAGCTCTCTGTGGCTGTTCAAAGACGGTCACGACTCTGCCGTCACACGTTTTATGTAAAACAGCGGGAGCAGGTTTTGCCGCATAGCGAATTTTAGCTGTAATGCCTTGTTTTTCCAAAAGCCTTTCAGGGATTTCCCCGCAGCCTGTTTCTGTAAAAAAGTTTTCAGCGGAGACAACTTCTGTATGAAACAAATCCGCATTGTCGCCCAAAACTACTTGATTCTTTTCTTTGTCAATTTTTGTAACAAATACCGGTTTGCCCAGGGCGATGCCAAGACCTTTTCGCTGTCCAACAGTATACCTATTGATTCCCTGATGTTCACCGAGAATCTTCCCTTCTGCATCCACAAAATGCCCTTTTGAGCAAGCAAAACCGCGCGCCTCCATAAAAGATACATAGTCTTCTTTTTCTTCGTCAATAAAGCAAATTTCCTGACTGTCAGCTGCTTGGGCATTAGGCATATCATTTTCTCTTGCCAACCTGCGAACGGTATCTTTATCCTTCATATCAGCGAGAGGCAAAATCAATCTCGACAGCACCTGCTGACCCAGCCTGTAAAGCATATAGGACTGGTCTTTTTTCTCACTGGAGCCTTTTTGAATATAGTAAATTCCTGACGTGTCGTCTTTAGTAACACCGACATAGTGACCAGTCGCAATATAGTAAGCGTTCTCCCTATCTGCAATTTCAAGAAGCTTTTTAAACTTGATTGCCGGATTGCAGACAACACAGGGATTCGGTGTTCTGCCACAGGCGTACTGACTGCAAAAATTATCTATGACTGATTTGGAGAATTCTTCAGATACATCCATAATATGAAGAGGAATTTCCATCTTTTCAGCCAGTTCTTCCGCCGCACGCTTTCCATCTGCATTATCTCCCATCACGTCAAAATAAAATCCAATCACCTCAAAGCCCTGATCCTTTAACAGCAAAGCGGCGGTCGTGCTGTCCACGCCGCCGGAAAGACCCAGTACAATTTTATTCTTCGATAATGTGGTCATGATCGTCCTCATCTGCATTCGGGTCAAAACCTTCTAAGCCCTTGTAGGTTTTACCGTTTTTCTCAGCATAGTCATAGATTGCTGACTTGATAGCATGATCCGCAAGAACAGAGCAATGTACCTTTACGGCAGGAAGACCGCCCAGTTCTTCGATAATCTGCTTATTGCTGATTTCAAGCGCCTCATCAATCGTTTTTCCGATTATCATGGAAGTTGCCATACTGGAAGAAGCGATAGCGCTGCCGCAACCAAACGTTTTGAATTTTGCGTCTGTGATTACATCGTTTTCTACTTTGATTTGAATCTGCATCATGTCGCCGCAGACAGGACTTCCGTAAGTGCCTGTTCCATCAGGATTTTCCAGTTCCCCTACGTTTCTCGGATTCATGAAATGATCCATGACTGTATCGTTATATAAGCCCATGTGATTACCAACCTTTCTCGCTGTTTACAGGAGACAGCGCTCTCAATTTTTCTACGATTTCGTTCAATGATTCTACTGTATAATCAATGTCTTCTTTTGTTGTAAAGTCTCCTACGGTAAAACGCACCGTACCGTGCACCATTTCTACCGGAACTCCCAGCGCAGTCAGCACGTGAGACGGCTCCAGTGACTTGGAGGAACATGCTGAGCCGGTGGAAACGGAAACTCCCTTATAGTCCAGCAGAAGTAAAATGGACTCCCCTTCAATGTACTTGAAAGTAATATTGGCATTACCCGGGTGTCTATGCTCCATAGTACCGTTGACAAAGGTATCAGGAATCTCCCTGGTAATTCTGTCTATGAGATAATCACGAAGCTGGCTGCAGTGCGCAATATGTTCTTCCATATTGATTTTTGCAAGCTCAGCCGCTTTTCCAAAGCCAACAATCCCTGCCAGATTTTCGGTTCCTGCACGTCTTCCCATTTCCTGAGCTCCGCCATGCATGTAATTGGAAATGCGCAGCCCTTTGCGAATGTAAAGCGCGCCAATTCCCTTCGGCCCATAAATCTTATGCGCAGATACGCTGAGCATATCCACGCCCAAATCCTTTACGTCGATTGGCACATTAGCAAGCGCCTGCACTGCGTCGGTATGGAACAAAATCCCATGCTTCTTTGCGATTGCCGCCAGTTCTTTAATCGGCTCGATGGTTCCCACTTCGTTGTTTACCATCATAATGCTGATTAAAATGGTCTGATCGGTAATAGCAGCCTCTAAGTTCTCTGGCTTTACTGTACCGTCAGGCTCTACCTCAAGGTATGTAACCTTATAGCCGTTCTTTTCTAAAAACTCGCAGGAATGGAGCATTGCGTGGTGCTCAATTCTGGTTGTAATAATGTGATTGCCTTTTTCTTTAAACTTATCCACTGTGCCAAATACTGCCCAGTTGTCAGCTTCACTGCCGCAGCCAGTAAAATATATCTCTTTTGAATCAGCTCCGATTAATGCAGCAACCTGGCTTCTTGCCTTATCCACAGCTTCCTTAGATGTGAGCCCCATAGTATAAAGGCTGGAAGGATTTCCAAACTGCTCTGTAAAATATGGTATCATCTCTTGCAATACTTCTTCTTTTACCGGAGTTGTTGCTGAATAGTCTAAATATACTTGTCTCATAAAAGCTACTCCTTTCACTTTTTCGATTCTACTAATATATTATACCAAAAAATTTACAGATTCAAACGGTAATTTTAAATTATTTGCATTCCGGAAAGGCGAATTTTTTTCTTTTCTTTTTCCCCTGTAAACAGGTATTTGTGAGACTCCTTTCGCTTTCCCTGCTGACCGTACATGGTATAATCAATTTTCACTGTACATTTTACCATATTATACCTTGTTGTGCGAGAAGAAATTACACTCACATCATATTCTGTCACCTGCTCCATATCGGTCAGCTCATAATCTTTCATCAGAGCCGTATCTGTCTTCAGCAGATGCCCTTTCTCCACTTTCTCAAGGGCCGTCTCTGTCCTGTCGTAATCCCAACTGCCGTCATAATACTTGTTCAAAATTTCAATCCTCGACTGAATCTGGCTTTCCATGATTTTGTCATCGCTTTGCGGCTTTATAATGACTCCCGCCGTGAGAAAAATCAAAAGTAGCGCACAGATTTGAAATACGTATACCTTTTTCATAAATACCCCCTGTTGTTTAAGCTAAAGCGAACTGAAGCTTGTACTATCTATAGAGATATCTTACAACAAAAAGAGAGCAAAATTTGTAAAATCCTGCTCTCATTCTTTGTTTTTCTGTATAAAATTACGTGCCTGCTGCCTTTGCCGCTATTTTTCGTCGACAAACTCGATATTATCGAGCTGGGAACGCAGGTTAGCCTTAAAGGCTTCGATGTACTGCTTGCGCAAAAGCTGCTGTTCTTCTTTCTCTGCTTCTGTCAATCCTGCCTCGGTCTTTGATTTCCTCGCAAGCTCGTTAATTCTCTGAATCTGTGCTTCTGTAATCATAAACTGTCTCCTCCGTTCCTTTATCATAACATTTATGAAGAGGGACTGCAAGGAGTTTTCTAGCCAACTTTCCGTTCTAGTCTCAGCTTGTCTGCAATGATTGCGATGAACTCTGAATTGGTTGGCTTGCCTTTGTCATTCTTGACGGTGTAACCAAATAAGGCATCGATGGTCTCAATTCTTCCACGGTTCCACGCTACTTCGATGGCATGTCTGATAGCTCGCTCTACTCTACTAGGCGTAGTATCATTCATTTTTGCAATGGTCGGATAAAGTTCTTTCGTCACAGCACTGAGTATGTCCATATCTTCCACAACGATGGTAATCGCATCTCTGAGATACTGATAGCCCTTGATGTGCGCAGGCACACCGATTTCATGAATCAGATTAGTAATTTCAATTTCTAAGTCGTTTTCTTTTAGTATATCTTTATAAATCGTCGATTTCTTTAGATTCTGTTGTCCTGCAAAGTTGCGTTTGAGCACTGTATCCTTATTCATAACCTGTCTGATGCGCTTTGAAAGAATATCCATGTTAATAGGTTTCACCAAATAGTATTCCGCACCGAGAGAAACAGCCCTTTGAATCATGATATCCTGTCCAATGGCTGATACCATAATGACTCTCGGATATTTTTTCAGTTCCACAGTATTCAGCGTTTCCAAAACACCGATTCCATCCAGATGCGGCATAATCAAATCTAAAATCAGCACATCTACTTCTTCCTTTTGAATCTGTTCAATGGCACCAAGACCGTCATGTGCAATAAAAATTACTTCCATATCCATCTGGCGTGCGAAGTAGTCTTGCATTGCTTCACAAAATTCCTTGTTATCATCTACTAATCCTAACTTAATTTTTCCCATAATGTAATCCTTCCCGGGCATATGCCTCGTTCTTTCTTCTTTTCCACAAAAAGACCTGCGCACTGTCTCTTTGGTGAGGTTGCCCTGCCTATAAAATTTTACAACATATTTTGCGTTTGTGTGCATCAATTTTACCGCAATTTGTAGGGATTTTATCGGATATTCGACAGGTCTCATGATTTTTCGGTCTGTTCCACCATCCATTCTACGAAAATGCCGTAACCCTTCTTAGGGTTATTTACGAAAACATGGGTAACCGCACCGATTATTCGGTTATTTTGTATAATTGGACTTCCGCTCATGCCCTGGACAATTCCTCCACAGGTTTCCAATAATTTTTTATCAGTCACCTCAAATTCAAGACCTTTACTATCTGCTTTATTCTGGTTTTTCACCTTCGTAATTTCAATTTCAAACTGCTCTACCTTCGTTTCATCAATGGTTGTAAGAATGTACGCCTTACCCTCTTCGATTTCTTCCTGATACGCCATCACCATGGGATGATCCAAGTCAAAATCCTGGGGATCATCACCTTTCCCATAGATACCGAACTCAGTGTTTTTCATAATTTCTCCAAGCGGATTTTGAAAATCATAGATTACACCGCCAATTTCCCCCGGCACACCTTTTTCTCCTGCCTTAATCTGACTGACCCTAGTGTGCAAAAGACTTCCCGTTCTGGTTTCCAGCAGCATACCAGTCTCGGCTTCATAAATTCCGTGACCCAGCGCTGCAAAGCTGCCTGTCTTTGGATCATAAAAGCTAAGTGTTCCAATGCCTGCAATTTTTTCTTTAATCCAAAGTCCCAGCTTGTATTCTCTGCTTGCCTTGTCATAATAGGGAGTTACCGAGAAGTCCATAGATTTATTATTTCTAATGACCGTCAGCTGCACAGCTTTTCCGCTTCCTGATACAACTCTGTTAACATCATCAGGTCCATCCACTTTCTGCCCGTTCACTGCAACAATCATGTCACCAACCTCGGGACCTATCTTTTTCTCAACACCTACAATGAGCGCCCCTTTTACATCCATCTGAATCCCCACAGACTGTCCACCAGGAATCAGCACCCGCTCGCTAACCACGCTATGCCCCCCTGTCAGTACAGAAAGCTGCTGAGGAAAAAGGACTCCAGTACAAAGAACAACAGCTGTTATACCGATAAACAACCAGATACACTTTTTCAATTTTTCATTTAACATACCATCAACTCTCATAATCCATCATTAATCGATTCAAATCATCTCTGTTTTCGACCTTAATTCCTTCCTTGAACCGGTTTTGATCCTGAGTCGATAAAGTTTCATATACAATAGTCGTATCCTCCAGTTCAATCAGGTGTCCCGTCTCATCAGAAAAAAAAATCTTTATAACATCTTTATCGTATTTAATCAAATAATATGACTGATAAAACTGACTTGGTGTATCTTTTTCATGATTCTGCGGTTCATCTTTGTCCTCGCCTGCTACATCATCATTGTCATCATTGTCATCATTGTTATCCTTCTCATCATCTAACGTCGGCGCTGAATCTCCCGGATCTGCCGCTTTAGCGACATCTTCACCTACTCTGCTTTCAAGGTTCGCTTTCAGCGCTTCTTCTTCACTTTCCTTTCCTGTCAGCGCTGCAATGAGCACCACCACAGCGAAAATCGCAACGATAAGCACAGCGCATGCATAAATCCATGTATGGTTTTTCTTTTTCTGGCTAAACATTTCATCACCTCTTAGCGGATATTATTGCCAGAGAAAGAAAAGCTTATACAGTAATTTTATCTTTCATCTTTTGAAATGTCTTATTTCCAATGCCGCTGACCATTTTTATGTCTTCAATTTGAGAAAATTTACCGTTTTCTTCCCGGTAAGCGATGATTTTCTCCGCCGTAGCAGGGCCAACACCCGGAATTTCCTGCAAAACACTGCTGTCTGCTAAGTTGATGTTGATTCGTCCCTGACTATCCTTTCCGAGGGCTGCTGGCTCTCCTGTGCCGCCTATATTTCCGCTACTCCCAAAAGCTGCAGTGCCGTTGTTATCCTCAAACGATGGAATAACGACCTTCTGTCCGTCAACTACCACCTCTGCCTGATTAATCTGCTCAGTAAAAGCCTCATCCGTCAAACCACCTGCAACTTTAATCACTTCAAAGAGTCGAGTCCCCTCGACTACTGCATAAACACCCGGATTTCTGACTTCACCACCGATATCTACATAAATCTTTGCGCTTTCTGCAGACTCTGCCTGATTTTCGCCTTTATCCATTTCACCGCCTGATGCGCCGTCCTCTTCTACTGTCAGTCCGTTATCTTCAGTGAATTGTTCGGAAAATTCGTCCTTTTCCCCATACTGTCCAAAAACTAAAACAGCAATGATTACAATCGCAATCATTGCCGTTATCTGAAATATTTTTTTGTGTTCCTTAAATATTCGCAAGTAAAGTTTTAGTTGTTCCATCTTGCTTCCCCTTTCCTATTTTCTTCTATCATACCCGAAGAAAAATGGAAAGTCAAGGAAATTATTCTATTTTATTCCAAATCATCCAAAGAAAATCTCTTTCCGTTCTACCTCGATCTCATAGCGAGGCACATCAAGCCTAGCAAATTCCACAAAGGAAGAGATGACCTGTTCCGGACTTAAATTGGATGTGCTACCGCAGTCAAGAATCATAGACAGCGCCAAATTTTCTCCATCTGCCAGCTCAATAGAGCGAATTTTGGGGCGGATATCCACCGTCACCATTTTCTTAGTTTTCTTCTGCCTTTTTTCAGCAAAGATTTTTTCCTGAGCTAAGTATGACACCAAAAGTTCTTCGTGCTTCGCTTTATCACAAGCTACGGGAAACTGAACCAGATATTCTGCTGCTTCTGTTGCCGCAGCCAAAGATTTTGCATTTGAGCGGTCGTAGTCGCAGGAAAGAATTTCCACACCCTCCGGCATGACCTTGCGCAGCATTTCAGCTATTTCCTGTGGTTCATAGTTCACCGTCGTCTCAAACTCCAAAAGTTCGCAGCGACTGGTATAGCCTAAAGAAAGGGGCTGTGCAAAGCCCATCTTCGGGTGGGGGTTAAACCCCTGAGAGTATGCCATAGCTATGCCGCACTTTTTAAATGCGCGTTTAAAAAGCCGCAGCATGTCCAAATGCGAAGTATACTTTATGTAGCCTTCTTTTGAAAACTGAATCACATATTTACGCATAAATACCTCCCCATTTGCACTCTACTCTGCTGTTAATACCACAGCCTGCGCAGCCGTATCTGCAGTCCTTCGTTGTGGTTTCCTTTTCAGCTTTTTCGGCCTCAGAAATCAGGAATTTCTTGGAAACTGCAGCGTCTACGATATCCCATGGCAATATTTCATCAAACTGACGGGCTCTCGTGGTATAAAAATCCATATCAATGCCGCTTTTTTCAACCGCACGGTTCCATTTTTCTAAACTGAAATGTTCAGACCAGCCATCCAGACGGCAGCCTTCGTTATGGGCAGCAAGGAGTAATTTTCCTAGCTTTCTATCGCCTCTGGCAAAAACCGCCTCAAAAGTGCTGACAGCGTCATCGTGATAGTTAAAAGTAACGCCCTTGATTTTCAGCTTTCCGCTCAGATAATTATGTTTGCGGGTAAATTCTTCCGTCGTATTCTGTGGTGCCCACTGGAACGGAGTATGCGCCTTTGGCACAAAGTTAGAAACGCTGACCGTTACTGTAAAACGACCGCCCTTACCTGAGTCGCGGTGAAGCTGTACGACCTTTCTGGCAATCTCTGCGATGCCGTCCAAATCTTCGTCAGTTTCCGTCGGCAGTCCAATCATAAAATACAGCTTGATGTGCTTCCAACCCAGCTCAATAGCCTGCTCCACAGCGCTGTAAATATCTTCTTCGGTAATACCTTTGTTGATGACGTCACGAAGTCTCTGCGTACCGGCTTCCGGCGCAAAGGTCAATCCCGACTTCTTATACCCTTGAATCTCCTCGAGCACCTGAAAAGAAAAGCTATCCAGTCTCAGAGAAGGCAGAGACAGTGAAACGTTCTGTTCCTTACATTTTCTCATCAGTTCGATGGCAAGAGGTTCAAAAGCCGAATAATCACTGGTAGACAAAGATAAAAGAGAAAGCTCCTCATGTCCGCTGTTTGCTAGCTGTTTCATAGCAAGGTCCATAATCTTGTCTTTGGAACGCTCACGCACTGGTCTGTAAATCATGCCTGCCTGACAAAATCTGCAGCCGCGGGTACAGCCCCGAAAGGTTTCTACTACACTTCTGTCATGCACCGTTTCCATCAGCGGCACCATCGGATTCGTTGGAAAATCAACATCTTCAATATCAGGTAAAATACAGCGCTGCACCTTGTCCGGTGCGCCCTCAAAGTTTTTCTCGTAGGAGTTCACCGTGCCGTCTTCGTTGTAGATTGCTTTGTAAAAAGACGGAATATAAACGCCTGTATCTCCTGCAATTTCCTTTAAAAACGATGTTTTGTCCATGCCCGATTCTTTTGCTCTGCCATACTTTTTCAAAAGTAGCGGCAAACTTTTTTCACCGTCACCAATTAAGAAAATATCTACAAAATCAGCCAGCGGTTCCGGGTTATACGCGCAAGGGCCGCCTGCAATAATAAGCGGATCTTCCTCGGTGCGCTCCGCTGCTAAAAGCGGAATATTACCAAGCTCCAGCATGTTAAGAATGGTTGTAAAGGACATCTCATACTGCAAAGTGAAGCCCAGAAAATCCATCTCTCTTACTGGCGTCTTGTTCTCCAGCGTAAAGAGAGGCACGTCCATCTCCCGCATGAGCGCTTCCATGTCCGGTGCTGGCGCAAAAACTCGCTCGCACGCCAGTTCATCGTCTTTATTTATAATATTGTAAAGAATCGATAGTCCCATATAGGACATGCCGATTTCATATAAATCCGGAAATGCAAAGGCAAGGCGCGCCTTTACGCTGTCCGGCTTCTTTCGAATCATATTAATTTCGTTGCCGATATATCTGGCAGGCTTTTCCACCTGTTTCAGCAGATGGTTCAAAGTTTCAGTCAAGTTCATTTTCTGCGGTTCCTTTCACTTACTCAAACAGGCTGTCGATGGTCTGTCCAATCAAAGCCTCGATTTGTTTCATCAGCTGTCTGGTCTGTTCTTTTTTCTTTAAAATTCTGTCGTGCACTGCCGGTTCGTCCGGCGCTTTATGCAGGATATAGTCGATTCGCTCATCAAGACCCACATACTGATCTTCTTTGACAAGACGGTCGCCAAGGCAGACTAAGTCCGTTTCGTCAATTTCTTTAAAGTCGTGAAAATCGTAAGTCATATGGACGCGAACGATATTTGCCTCTGCATGATAGCCAAGGCCATCCAAAATATCTGCGCCAATTTCCCAATGCTTATCGCTGGTTCTTGCCACGTCGTGGGCAAGTCCAGCCCCTTCTATTAAATCTAAATCAAGCTGGGCGCCGTGAAGATTCATCTGTTTTCCGATTTCTCGCGCCACCCTGCTGACAGCCTTACAATGTCTGATTACATGGGGAGGCGTTTTATATTTCGCATACAGCGCCTCACATTCTTTCTCTGTAATTCGTTTTGTCATAATTATACCAGCCTTTCAGCTATTAGTATATCACAGATTTTCCGAGAGTTCATAATAAAATTCTTTTTCATTTTGCGTATTATAGCTTCCAATAATTTCCCCTCTCTGAACGCGCTCTGATTCTACCACGCTGATTTCTTCTAAATTGCCGTAAATAGAGGTTCCGTCCTCGTGACGAATTTCCACGTAAAGCCCTTTCTCTTTATCCTTTCCTGAAGCGGTCACAACGCCGCCTGCTACTGCATGAACCTGCTTTATCTGCTCGTCAGATTTTTCGTCAATGGGCACGCCGTATTTAGACGTCTCGTTAATCTTCGCAACGGCTGAAACCACTTTGTCTGGTGCACCAGAAAGTGCTGTAGATACCGATACCGCAGCGCTTTTGACATCTTCCATGGACATCTGATACATCACCATAGCTTTTGCTTTTTCATAATACTTAGCAAACGTCTCGTTCTTTATTTCTCCGCCATAGGAAGCTGCCGTCAAAATCAAAAGACAAGCTGTCACCTGGCAGTAGAGTTTCTTCTTGTTCATAAAATCACCTCTATATAAAGTATTATATAGAGGTGAAGAATATAACTCGTTTTAGTATTCGTCCCAATACTCAAACTCATAGTCGAAGAGCCGAATGGTATCTCCTTCGCTTAGTCCCATTTCCAAAAGCTTTTCAATGGCACCATTCTTTTCAATATATTTATAGAGATATCGAAGAGAACCCATATCATTAAAGTTCGTGGAATCAAAAATTTTCTGAAGCTGTTTTCCGGTAAGCACGTAAACATTACCCTCTTTCGAAGCATAAATTTCTTTGAAGTTCGGGTCTTTATCATCGGTTTCAAAGTCAAAATATTCGTATTCGTCCTCGTCCTGCGAATTAAGTGCCGCCTTTTTCAGTTCTTCCAGGGCTGCCGACATGAGTTCATGAACACCCACGTTAATCGGCGCACAAATTGGGAATACCCTGTATCCCTTTTCCTCCACATACTCTTTAAACTCAATGTATGCAGGATCGTCTTCGCTGGTCATATCCATCTTATTTGCTGCTACCAGCATTGGCTTGTTCGCCACCTTTTCGCTGTACTTAAGCAGCTCGTTGTTGATTTTATCAAAGTCCTCGATAGGATTTCTTCCTTCGCTGCCAGACGCGTCTACCACATGAATCAAAACCTTGGTTCTTTCAATGTGTTTTAGGAATTTCAGCCCCAAACCCAGTCCCTGATGTGCACCTTCAATAATGCCGGCAATATCCGCCATAACAAAGCTGGTGTCAAAGATTTCTACTACACCCAGGTTCGGTGCAATGGTGGTAAAATGATAGTTTTCAATCTTCGGCTGTGCACTGGTTGCCGTCGCCAGAAGACTTGATTTTCCAACATTTGGAAAACCTACAAGTCCCACATCAGCAATCATCTTCATTTCAAGAATAACGCTTCTTTCCTTAGCAAAGCCGCCCGCTTCCGCAAAATTCGGCGCCTGACGTACTGAATTCTTGAAATGGGTGTTTCCTTTTCCGCCTTTTCCGCCTTTTGCCGCTACAAAATTTTCGCCGTCTTCCACCAAATCCTTCATCACAAGACCGGTTTCCTCGTCAATAATCACAGTACCCATTGGCACTTTAATAATCAGGTTTTCCCCGTTTTTTCCGTACCGCTTTTTCTTCATACCGTCCTGACCATTTTCTGCCTCGTATTTTCTCTTGTAGCGAAAATCCATTAGCGTTCTTAAGTTTCTATCCGCCTGAAAGATTACATCGCCGCCCTTGCCGCCGTCTCCACCGTCAGGACCGCCTTCCGGTACAAAGGGCTCTCTACGAAAGGATACGCATCCGTTGCCACCTTTCCCTGATTTTATGAATATTTTGGCTCTATCTACAAACATGTCAAAGCCTCCTTTACTGTTTTCTCTTTCGTTCAAAATTCGTCTGCTTAGTGTATCATATATTGCTAAATTGGACAAATTTCTGAGAATCTGTCAATTCTGTCACAGTTTTATTAGAAAAACGTTGACAAAATTGACAAAAAATAAATCTTTGTCCACTTTAGCAATATCCCCTGTTTCTTAGTTTTTGATGTAAGAAAGAATATAGGAGTAGTGTAGGAATACTGTATGAATGACATACTTTTTCTCTTCCTAACTACTCCTATCCGTTCTTAAAATCGTTGAAATTCCACGATTCTTAAATCTTACTTAAAAATTAAGCTTCTTTTGGATAAACACTAACCTGTTTTCTAGTCTTGTCTTTTCTTTCGAACTTAACAGTACCTTCAATCTTAGCAAACAATGTATCATCTCCGCCGATGCCTACATTATTACCAGGATGGAATTTAGTACCTCTCTGTCTAACCAAAATGCTGCCAGCGCTAACGAACTGACCGTCACCTCTCTTAACGCCTAAACGTTTCGACTCGGAATCACGACCGTTCTTAGAGCTACCTACTCCTTTTTTACTTGCCATAGTCCAGACACCTCCTTGCTATTTGTGGCTAAAATGGAAATTACTTCGCTGCTTCAATGGTTTCGATGATAACGGCTTTTGTTGCCTTTTCATCGACTTCAATACCATGTTCTTTTGCGTAAGCAATTAATTCATCTTTCTTCATAGAAGCGGAAATCTTCTTTTCCTTAGCTTCTTCTTTTGCTTCTGCCTTTGGTGCTGCAGGAGCTGCCTTCGGAGCGCTCTTGCCTCCTAAGGATTCAATCTTAACCATAGTGTATGGCTGTCTGTGACCCTGTTTCTTTCTGTAGTCTTTCTTGGACTTGTATTTGTAGATGATGACTTTCTTAGCTTTGCCATTTTCTACTACTTCTCCAGAAACAACTGCACCTTCTACATACGGTGCACCTACCTTCAGGTCTCCTTCTTCAGCTAAAACCAGTACTTTGTCAAATGCGATTTTCTCGCCAGCTTCTACATTCAGCTTCTCGATGGTTACTACATCGCCTTCCTGAACTCTGTACTGCTTTCCGCCTGTTTCAATTACTGCGTACATTGTGTTCTTACCTCCTCTATCCAGTCTCGCCTTATCGGGTAGCGCTAGATGCGCTTTGCATGAAAAATAAACCCTTTCCGAGCGGTCTAACTCAATTATCATAGCATATCCCAAAGGGATTGTCAAATGTTATTTGCCGGAAAACTTTTAAACTCTTGCCCGCTTTTATCCTCTTATTTGTGTTTCCTATCCTGCACACTTTTTGACAAAATAAACTCAATCTGCCCATTGATAGAGCGAAAATCCTCTTCCGCCCACCTTGCGATTTCTTCCCAAAGAGACGGCGCAATTCGCAAAATAACCTGTTTCTTGGCTTTTTCAGCCTGCTTCACAGCCTTTTCTTTTGCCTTAATTTCCTGTTCCATCTGCTGAAGCTTAGACAGACGTGCTTCTAATTCTTTTTCCTTTTTTAAAATGTCTTTTTCGCTCGTCATTGCATCCGACCTTTCATCTCTCTAATCCTCTTGCTGTTTCAAATTCATTTCCCCTGCTATTTGAACTTAGTAGATACTGCCGCTGTTGACAATAGGCTGCGTATCCTTATCAGAGCACAGTACTACCATCAGATTGGATACCATGGCTGCCTTTCTCTCCTCATCTAAAAATACTACTTCTTCCTCACCTAATTTGTCAATAGCCATCTTTACCATGCTGACTGCACCGTCAACAATCTTCGCTCTTGCAGAAATCACAGCCTCAGCCTGCTGTCTTCTCAGCATTGCCGCCGCAATTTCTTCTGCATAGGAAAGATGTGTAATGCGAACTTCCTCGATTTCAAGTCCTGCAAAAGCCACCTTATTGTTCAGCTCCGCTTTCATGTTATCTGCGATTTCCTGAGAACTTCCTCTGAGCGTTTTCTCGTTAGCATGCTCATGATCTTCCGTATTTAAGCTGTCGTAAGGATACATTCTTGCAATATTTCTGATGGTAGAATCGGTCTGAATCGACAAAAATTCGGCATAATCTTCTACATTGAATACTGCATTGGTCGGATTTACAACTTTCCAAATTACCACTGCCCCAATGATAATCGGATTACCCATCACATCATTAACCTTCTGTACCCCGTTATTTAAGGTGTTATCTTTCAAAGAAACGGTTTTCTTTGCACTCACTTTAATAGAACCTAGCGAAAACTTTCCGTTCTTTGCCTGCGTTTCGGCTTCTGCTTTTGCTGCAGCAATCTCTTTCGTATAGGTCGGATTGGTATAAGTAGAAAACGGATTCACAAAATAGAAACCCTGCTTCAAAATCGTACCGTGATAATTACCAAACAAAGTCAACACCAGCGCCTCGTTAGGTCCAACTACTCTAAGACCCGCATATAAAAGCGGAAAAATAATTGTTCCCAGTCCTCCTGCGATAATCATTGCAATTCCAACTGCTCCAAGATTGATACAGCCAACTACAATCATTGCAATGGCTGCCAAAATGCCCAAAGTAATGAGTATCAGCATACCCATGCCGTTGATTGGCTTAATCTCTTTCTGTGTAAAATTCGTCTTTTTTTCCATAACGTTACTCCTCTTCTCCCTTTTGGGTTTTATGATATCAATTTGATATCATATTTATATCACATAAAATCATCCATGTCAATAGCACCCAGAAATTTTTTCCGCAAAACAAAACCACCGCACAGGGCTTTCCGTGCAGTGGTTGTCTGTTTCTATATTATAACTTTTCTATTACAGATAGCTGACAAGTTCGTCTGCCTCTTTTCTCTTTGGAGCAGCCGGTGCTTCCGCATCCAGCGGATATCCCATCGGAATTAATGCTGCAACAGTCTGTCCCTCCGGCAGATTAATTGCTTCCGCAACCTTTTCATCATCAAAGATACCTAAAATTACAGTACCGATTCCTTTATCATGGGCGGCCAGACAGAAAGTCTGCACTGCGATACCTGTGTCAAAATTCTGCCATCTGTCTTCCTTTCCGGTGGTATAAGAACCATCTTTCTCAAAGCCGGATCTCCCATTGATATAAGTCGCAACAACAAGCTGCGGCGTATTCTTGATAATCTTTGCATTGTAAGTAAAGCCTAATACGCATTCATCAGCGATTTTTTCCTTTACAGCCTCGTCCTCAACTACAATATATCTTGTAATCTGTGTATTTTTCCAAGACGGCGCAAAAGAAGCAGCTTCTACGATTTCTCTTACAACCTCGTGATCCACAACTTCTGGCTTAAACTTTCTGATACTTCTTCTTTCCTTTATACAAGTAATTGCTTCCATAGTTTCTCCTTACTCAAATTTCCTAAAGTCACTTTAGTATACCGATTTTTTATGAGAAAGTCAATATGAGAAAAGCCTGCTTAGAAAGGTTACGAATATTGGATTTTCGTACCTATGCCGCTTTTCTGCAAAAAAGGTATCAAAAATTAGGAGTCACTTTATACTAACCAAAAGGTTTTAAGCAAATACAACGAAATAGAATTGAAAGTCTTCGTTCTTTTTTCTTTTCTATGGTTCCATTTTCGTACAAACCTTTCATTATACAGAAGTAAATTCCTTATTTTTCATATAATGGATATAAATAATTTGCAGGTTTTCGTACCTTTTTCGCAAAAATCGCTTAAAAGTACTAATGGTGGTTTTCAAACTTTACCATGACAGCCATATGGCTGATTATGAATTGAACAGTGACCAGACACAAACTTTTGTATATGCGTGCCTTGCAGGCGTTGCACTTAATAATATTTTAAAGCAGTCCGGCATAAAATTTGGTATGAAATTAACAAATGGACTCATCAAAAAAATATCCGGTAGAGTTTTAACTAGAATAAACCAAAAAGTAGGATTTAGATTTATAACAAAATCAGGAACAAAAGGAATTTTTAATTTAACAAAAATGCTTCCAGGCGTTGGCGCTATTGTCGGCGGAGGTCTTGATTTTACAGAAACTAAAATTATAGCTAACCGCGCATATAAATGGTTCTTTGATAATGACTTTTCAGTTGACACTGATACCAACTATTTTGATAATGAAATAGATATTCAAGATATCGACTTTAATGCTCCAGTACATGATGATGAAAATGAATTATAAAAAACAGTATTCACAAAAAGCTGTGCGTCTTTCTCTTAAGGAAAAATGCCGCACAGCTTTCGCTTGCTGTAAATAAACTATTCGATTACCACACCGTCTTCATCAACCATCATGCCATCCATAGATACAGGTGCTGCTTCCCCTTGCTGTTCTTGCAGTGTTTCTAAAAGCTGATTCTGAACTTTGTCCAGCATGTCTGGATTCTCCTGCAGCCACTTCTTCACATTCTCACGCCCCTGTCCGATTCTATCACCGGCATAGCTGTACCAGGAGCCTGCCTTGTCAATGATTTTCAATTCTACTGCACTGTCCAGAACATCTCCGGCCTTAGAAATGCCTTCTCCATACATGATATCGAATTCTGCCTGTTTAAACGGCGGAGCAACCTTGTTCTTAACAATCTTGACCTTAGTTCTGTTTCCAAGCATCTGGTCGCCGCTTTTTATAGTTTCTACTCTTCTGACGTCAAAACGCATGGAAGAATAGAATTTAAGAGCGCGTCCGCCTGTGGTAACTTCCGGACTTCCATACATGACCCCGATTTTCTCACGGAGCTGGTTGATGAAAACCACACAAGTGTGAGAACGGTTTACATTACCTGCAATCTTTCTAAGTGCCTGAGACATCAGTCTGGCATGAAGACCCACGTGATTATCTCCCATGTCGCCTTCAATTTCGGCTTTAGGAACTAGCGCTGCAACGGAGTCGATTACGATAACATCCAGCGCACCACTGCGTGCTAGCATATCACAAATCTCTAGTGCCTGTTCTCCTGTATCCGGCTGAGATACTAAAAGCTCATCAATCTTAACGCCCAAATTCTTTGCATAGACAGGATCCAGCGCATGTTCTGCGTCAATAAATGCCGCCTTGCCGCCCTTCTTCTGTGCTTCTGCAACGATATGTAGCGTCAATGTTGTCTTACCGGAAGATTCTGGTCCGTAGATTTCTACGATTCTTCCCTTCGGCACACCGCCTACGCCGGTTGCCAAATCCAAACTGATGGATCCTGTCGAAATGGTCTCTATGTTCATCTTGGTATTATCGCCAAGCTTCATAATAGCGCCCTGACCGAATTGTTTCTGAATCTGATCCATTGCGTCCTGCAATGCCGCTTCTCTCTGTTCTTTCTCACTCTTCGGGTTCTTTGCATTTTTTTGTTCTTTTGCTGTAGCCATACTTTACCTCCAATAAAGAACGTTTGTTCTTAAATTATAATACCCTATTATTTGCTTTCGGTCAAGGCTTTTTTGCATAAAAATTTTTTACAAATTTTATTTGTTCCTTAAGTCTCTGTCCGTTCATACTCACTATAACATATTTTACATTATATGTCAACAATTGAATTTAATCCCAATTTCGGTCGATAGTCTTATTTATCATGTCAAACATGCTGAGCACAGCGTAATGCCGGTTCCATTTGCGGCTCACATTGCGCATTCTGACTTCTTTTACCTCTGTATGACCATCAAAAACGCAACCGATATAAATCAGCCCCACTGGTTTTTCAGGGGTTCCGCCACCTGGTCCTGCAATGCCGGTTACAGAGATACAGAGTCTGCTGCCAGTTTTTTTTGCAAGACCCTCAGCCATTTCTTTCGCTACCTGACTGCTTTCCGCCGTATACGCTGCTAACGTTTCTTCTTTCACGCCCAGCTCGTCCATCTTTGCGCCGTAGGTATAAGTCACAAGTCCCCGGTCAAAGACCTTTGAAATCCCGGGCGTATCAGTCAGCGCCCCGGAAAAAAGCCCTCCGGTACAGGATTCACAGGCTGAAACGGAAATATTTCGTTCAAGAAGTTTCTTTGCAACCACATCTGCCAATTCCTCATCGTCAACGCTGTAAATATACTCGCCCACCTTTTCAGAAACCTGTGCAATCATATTTTCCACGGCTTTTACGGCTTCCTCGCAGGTCGCACGCTTGGAAGCGATTCTCACGCTGCACTCGCCTTCCTTTGCGTAGGTGGCAAGGGTCGGATCCGTCTGAGCATCAATCAAGTCCAAAAGCTTGGTTTCCAACAGTGATTCGCCAATGCCGAACATGCGCAGGGTTCTGTAGTAAATCACGCCGGTCTGCAGCTTTTCCAGGTATGGACGCACTCTGTTTTCCCACATCCATGTCATCTCCCGCGGCGGTCCCGGCATACAGATAATCATTTTTTCATCCTCGCAAAGGGCTAGTCCTGGCGCACTGCCCACTTCGTTGCTGAACACCTCTGCCCTGCTAGGCATCATCGCCTGCTTATAATTATTAGGAGTCATCGGCTTTCCGTATGCCTTTGCTCTGGCAACCAGCCTCTCCATACTTGGCTCATGAAGCACCAGTTCATCGTGCAAAACCCTGCAGGCTGTCTCTTTTGTCAAATCATCTTCTGTCGGCCCAAGACCTCCCGTGGTGATTACCAGGTCACAATCGCGAAAAGCCATTTCAATCATCTCAGAAAGGCGTCCTGAATTATCACCCACCGTGTAATGATACATAACGTCAAAACCCAGCAGATTTAACTGCTGGGAAAGATATACAGTATTAGTGTTGGTAATCTGACCAAAGAGAATCTCCGTTCCGACACTTAAAATTGCAGTCCTCATCGCATGCTCCTCCACTTCCATGCAAAATCTTGATTATGCGTAACTCTCACTGGTTTACATAGAGAACACGCTTTTATTCTTCCAAATATATTCTATCCCGGAATATACCGTCATAATCAGGGAACCCCACAGGAATATTTCTCCTGCAAGCCCGCAGTACTCCTGAATCTGCGGCATACTCCCAAGAGCAGAAGTCAGAAGCAAAAGCGGCACTGCAATCATCTGCAGAACAGTTTTGATTTTACCACTCATGCCAGCAGCAATGACCGTTCCTTCAGACGCGGCTACTGTTCTCATACCTGCGATAGCAAATTCTCTCGCCAAAATGACAATCAGCATCCATCCCGGCACTGTCCCGTCCTCTACCATCAGGCAAAAGGCAGAATAAACAAGAATCTTATCTGCCAGCGGATCCATAATCTTCCCAAAATTAGTAACCAGTTGATACTTTCTCGCAATTTTACCATCTAACATGTCTGTAAAAGACGCTACAATGAACAGTACAAAGGCAACGAGATTATATCCCATCATGTATGCTGCAATGAAAAACGGCACAGCAACAATTCTGCCTACAGTCAACTTGTTCGGTAAATTCATTCTTAAACCTCCGTTCCAACTAAATCATAGTCGAATGCATCTTGAATCAAAACTTTTACCATATCGCCCGGAAGAAGGTTCCGCGAAGATGTAAAAATCACTGCGTTGTCGATTTCCGGCGCATCATAGCGGGTTCTGCCAATGAAGCTGCCTTCTTCCTCCATTTCTTCTACCAAAACTTCCAGCGTCTTTCCGACTTTTGCCTGATTGCTTTCCAGGGAAATCTCAATCTGCCTGCGCATGATTCCATCGAGGCGCTCTGCCTTGATTTCTTCATCAACCTGATTTTCCATCTCGCCTGCCGGCGTATTTTCTTCCTGCGAATAGGAAAAAACACCTAGTCTCTCAAACTTTTCTTTTTCAATAAACTCTACCAGAGTCTCATAATCTTCTTCGGTTTCGCCCGGAAATCCTACAATCAGCGTCGTTCTGATGTGAATATCCGGAATTGCTGTGCGAAGTCTTTTTAGAGTGTCTGTGATAGAGGCCGCTGTCGATCGTCTGTTCATGGCGCGTAAAACACTGTCGCTTCCATGCTGAATAGGAATATCCAAATAATTGCAGATTTTTTCTTCCTCCGCCATTACCTTAATCAACTCGTCTGTAATTCTGTCCTCATAGCAGTACATGAGGCGAATCCACTTAATTCCATCAATTTTGCAAAGCTTTTTCAACAGTTTAGCAAGACGAAGCTCCCCGTAGAGGTCCTTGCCATAATAGGTCACATCCTGCGCAATGAGAATCAGTTCTTTGCAGCCAGCCGCAGCCAGCTGCTCTGCTTCGTTTAGAATGTCCTCTTCTCTCTTACTTCTATATTTGCCGCGAATTTTCGGGATAATACAATAAGCGCAAATATTATTGCACCCTTCTGCGATTTTTATGGTCGCAGTATAAGGATTCTCCGAAAGCTTTCGCGCCTGAGATTCCAGTACGTCGGAAACGCAGTTGCTGCAAACAACAGCCCGTGTAGAAAGAGACGAGAAAAGTTCTGGCAATTTTTCGTATTCGTTGACACCGACGAACAAATCTACCTCCGGCATTTCCTTGTAAAGATCGTCTGCATAGCGCTGTGACAGACAGCCGGAAACCACCAGTTTTTTGCCGTCAGCCTTG
Organism: Anaerotruncus sp. 80; assembly: GCF_009936115.1. NCBI lineage: Bacteria > Bacillati > Bacillota > Clostridia > Eubacteriales > Oscillospiraceae > Anaerotruncus > Anaerotruncus sp. 80. The sequence continues at coordinate 48,115 of NZ_QWES01000009.1, read as the reverse complement.
TACTCCGCCATCTCCAAAATCTTTTCGATAGACTCAGTCTTAGCATCATTAATAAATCCACAAGTATTCACCATGATGATATCTGCGTCTTCCGGTTCGTTTACAATAATATGATTCTCGTTTTCCAATATGCCTGCTGCCACCTGCGAATCATTGAAATTCTTAGGGCAGCCCAGGGTTTCTATATAAATTCTCATTCAGTCTCCACTTCGTTTTTCATTTCGTTTAGTTCGTCTTCAGACAGCAGCACCTGCCTCGGTCGGCTTCCGTCCTGCGGTCCTACAATCCCTCTTGCTTCCATCATATCTACAATTCTGGCAGCGCGATTATAGCCGATTCTGAACCGTCTCTGCAACATGGATACAGAAGCTTGTCCTGCCGATACGACACATTCGATTGCTTCCTGTAAAAGCTCGTCGCTCGTCTCGTCCTTTCCACCTGCCTGCGGCAAATTTCCCTTTTCGATGGTGTTCATTACCTCACCAGCATATTCAACGTCTTCAACTTGTCCTTTTACGTGCTGAATGACGTCATGCACCTCGCTGTCAGACACAAAAGTGCCCTGGACTCTAACCGGTTTCCCCATGCCCAGCGGATTAAAGAGCATATCACCCTTTCCAACCAGCTTTTCGGCGCCAGCCATATCCAGTATGGTTCTTGAGTCAAACTGGGAGGATACTGCAAAAGCAATTCTGGAGGGAATGTTCGCCTTGATAACACCGGTAATAATGTCCACAGACGGTCTTTGGGTAGCTACAATCAGGTGCATGCCCGCAGCTCTTGCCATCTGAGCCAGACGGCAGATGGACTCTTCCACCTGAGACGGTGCAGCCATCATCAAATCGGCAAGCTCGTCGATAATGATGACAATCTGCGGCATTACCTGCTCTTCCTCACCGTTCATCCGCATGGTTTCGTTATAGCTTTCTAAATCGCGAACCTGACTTTCCGCAAACTTCTTATACCTATCTGTCATCTCAGCAACAGCCCAGTTCAGCGCTGCAGCAGCCTTTGCGGGCTCTGTCACCACCGGAATCAAAAGGTGCGGAATGCCATTGTAGTTGCCTAGTTCTACCACCTTCGGGTCAATTAAGACCAGCTTCACCTCGTCAGGGTCAGCCTTGTATAAAATACTAGTGATAATGCTGTTGATACATACACTCTTACCAGAACCTGTCGAACCTGCAATCAAAAGATGCGGCATACCCTTCAGGTCTGCCACAATGGCTTTTCCTGCAATGTCCTTTCCCACTGCAAAGGTGATTTTAGATTTTGCTTCTTTAAACTCCTTGGAGTCAATAATCTCACGCAAAGTGACCATATTGATTTTGTCGTTTTCCACTTCTATTCCCACTGCGGCTTTTCCCGGAATCGGCGCTTCAATACGAATGCTCTTAGCCTCCAGGTTCAGCGCAATGTCGTCAGCAAGTCTTACGATACTGTTAACCTTTACACCTACGTTTGGCTGAATTTCATATCGGGTTACTGCAGGTCCCTGAGTCACCTGAATAACCCTTGCATCAACATGAAAGTTCTTCAGTGTTTCCTCCAGCTTTGCCGCTTTCATCTTCAAATCAATATTGATATTGCCTTTGTTTTGAATCTTCGGCTTATTCAGCAAATCGGAAGACGGTTTTTTGTACTTGCCCTTAGGCTTTTGTACCGCAGACATCTCCGACGGATCCAGTGTAATGGAACTTGCTTCCTTCTTAGTCAGCTTTGCAGGCTCCTCCATGACAGTAATGCCACTGACATCATCTAGGGCACTTTTCTTCGGAGCATCGTTGATATCGCTAAGACCATAGGATTTCTTTCCGTCTTTGACTCTGACAAAGCTATTTTCGGAAGTTCCCGTTTCAGGTTCTTCCTTCGGAAAAACGTTGCCGTCAAGACCGTATCCGCTATAGGATACTTCCCCAGTCAGTCCATATCCAGAAGGCGTATTGCTGCTTTCCAGACCGTAACTAATCTGGGTTTCCTTCAATACTGCCGGTTCTTCCTTCTTAGGCAATTCCTCTTTTTCGTCCCTGCCAAACAAATTATTGTCTGTCATATATTTTAGTACATTGTTTTTCTTACTTTTTTTCTCTTTCTTTTCCGGATTTTTACCCAGTAATCCAGCGTCGTCAAAAGGCGTAATAATATTGATATCACGTCCATTCTCCGCAAAGAGATCTGTCTGCTCTGCGGCTTGCTCCTTCTCCTTTTCCTTCAAAAGCTTTCGTTCTTCTGCTTTATCAGAAATCTTTTCAATTCCTCTGGACACCGGGGTATTGGCAACAAGGAGAATTCCAATAATAATGACAACGATAGAAAATATGAAGAGTCCAACCTTACCGACAAGTTTTGTCAGAAAGGTTCCCAAAACCATGCCAAAAAAGCCGCCGCCTTTGAGACTGACGCCGTCCTCATAAAACTTCCCTAAATCATAAGCCAAAATCTCACTATCAATAAATCTACCACTGTTAAGAATGCACAGCATGAGAAGCATGACAAATATCAGGGCAAATGACTTCCCTGATATATGGGTCAGCTTATTGACAATGAGCATAATTCCCAGCGCCACCAGATACCACGGCACGATAAATCCCACAAGACCAAAAATTCCCTTTAATGCGTCTCCTATGGAATTGCCCAGATTTCCTGCCGCATGAAACTGTTCCGCCGCAAAGAGAAAAACACCAATCGCAATAAAGATTACGCCCCAAATCACGTCGATAACACGCTGGTCAGCCTTTCTCTTCTCCTGCATTTGTCTTATTTCAGCCTTGGCTTTGCTCTTTGCCGGACTTTCAGATTTTTTCTTTGTTGTTTTCTTTTTTTTAGCCTGCGCCACGTTTCTTCCCCCATGCGTTTTGTCTAATTTGTCAATGTGAGCCGCAAATTCGAATTTATGCGAAGAAAAGTCCGTAGCCGATTGTGCATAGACCTAAAATCCACACATAATAAGAGAAATAGCTCAATTTTTTGTTAGATACGATACGAATCATCGTTTTAATAGCAAAATAGCCCGAAACCGCTGCTACCAGCATGCCCGCCAGAATCGGTCCCAAAAGGGCTGTGTCCAGATCACCTTCCAGTGCCTTAGGTGCTTCTAACACTACAGAGCCCAAAATGGACGGAATAGAGATAAGAAATGCAAACTTTACTGCAAACTCTCTCTTTAGTCCTGTAGTCAAACCGCCTACCAGCGTAGATCCGGAACGGGATATACCCGGATAAATGGCAATGCCCTGCAGTACACCGATAAACAGTGCATTTCTGCAGTTCATCTTTCTGATATCACGGTTGGCAGAGCCCATTTTTTCTGCAAGAAACATGAGCACACCGGTAATTAAAAAACCTATGCCTACGGCTACCATGGAGGAGTAAAGCCCTTCGAAAAAGTCGTTGAACAAAAGTCCGATGACCGCCGTAGGAATGGTTGCTACAATAATCATTACGCCGAGTTTGCGAACCGGTCTTTCTTCGAGACGAAGTCCCTTGCCGGTGCACAAGTCCTTAATGGTTACGCAAAGTTCTACGATCAGCTCCCAAAGATCTTTCCAATATACAACAAATACCGCAATCAGAGTGCCCAGATGCAGTAAAACTGCAAAGATCAATACTTTATCTGCTTCTACGCCGAACAGACTCTGCGCCAAGGCAAGATGTCCGGAACTGCTGATTGGCAGAAACTCTGCAAGCCCCTGCAATAAGCCTAATACGACTGCTTCAAAATATCCCAATCTCATTTACCCCCTATTTGCTTTTGATAAAGCCTTTTTCAGTTAACGCTTCTGCGCAAAGAACTGCGCCGCCTGCTGCGCCGCGCACAGTATTGTGTGCAAGACCGATAAACTTAAAGTCATAGACTGTATCTTCTCTCAGTCTGCCGATTGATACTCCAAATCCCTTCTCGCAGTCCACATCTAGCTTAACCTGCGGTCTGTTTTCTTCTTCCATATAGTGAATAAACTGCTTCGGCGCATTTGGAAGGTCTGATTCCTGCGGAAATCCCTTGAAATTCTGCAGCTTTTCGATGAGCTGTTCTTTGGTCGGTTTCTTGCGGAATTTGACAAACACAGCTGCCGTATGACCATCCAGCACCGGCACTCTGACGCACTGGCAAGTGATAACAGGCTCCTGTGCCTTAGCAATCACACCGGCTGTATCGTCCACATACCCCAAAATACGCAGAGGTTCCTGTTCACTCTTTTCTTCTTCTCCTCCGATATACGGAATGATATTTTCTACCATCTCCGGCCAGTCTGCAAAGGTCTTTCCAGCGCCGGAAATTGCCTGATAAGTGGTAACAACTACCTCATAAGGCTCAAATTCAGCCCATGCAGCAAGTGCAGGCACATAACCCTGAATGGAACAATTCGGCTTTACTGCAATAAAACCGTTCTTAGTGCCCAGTCTTTCCTTCTGATATTTAATTACATCAAAATGATCAATATTGATTTCCGGTACAACCATCGGCACATCCGGTGTCCATCTATGCGCGCTGTTATTAGAAACAACCGGTGTTTCAGTCTTTGCATAGGCTTCTTCAATTGCCTTAATCTCATCTTTAGACATATCAACTGCACTGAACACAAAGTCCACGCCAGAAGCTACAGCCTCCACATCACTGACATCCATTACCTTAATGTTCTTTACTGCATCCGGCATAGGTGTTGTCATCTTCCATCTTGCTCCTACTGCTTCTTCGTATGTTTTGCCTGCACTTCTTGCGCTGGCAGCAATGGTGGTTACCTCAAACCAAGGATGATTCTCAAGAAGAGAAATAAATCTCTGCCCAACCATTCCAGTACCGCCTAAAATGCCGACTTTCAGTTTCTTCTCTAGCTGTCTCATAAGTACTACCTCTTTCTATCTTAAAATTTTCTTCTTTAGCAAATTGTATCATATTATTTTACCATTTATTCCTTGTGTTTTCAACACGAAAAGTCAGAAAAAGTATAATCAAAAACTGCCGATACAATTCAGGTTCTTGATATCGGCAGTTTTTGATTCTATTATACATTTTATGCAGAATGATTCACGCAACAAATACCAGAAGAATCATTTTTCCGCTCCATTAGTTCGAGAAGCAGACGACCATCGATATTTCCTCCGGAAATAATCAATGCTACATTTTTACCGCCGATTCTCTCCCTATAGTTCTGAACTGCAGCAACAGTAGTACAGCTTCCAGCTTCAGCAACAATTTTTTCTTCCATTGCCATAAAAGCAACAGCCCTCGCAATAGATTTCTCTGAAAATGCAATTAAGTCGTCCATACAGTCAATCACAGGCTGTATTTCTATGACCTGCCTGATATCCTCTTTACTAAGCACTTTGATATGATACATGTCTTTCACCTCTTTATTTATTTGGTATTCCGGAACATATTTGCGATAACGCCTTAAGAAAAAGAGCGCTGAACTTCATCCTCCGCAATAAAGCGGCCCTAGCAGAATGAAGTCCAACGCTCATAACCCTATACCCGGGGGTATAGGAAGCATCATCTTATTGAATTCGCTATTACATTAGCATATCTATTTTTTAATTGCAAGTTTTTTTACAATATTTTTTTAATTAACATTTTCCAGATTGAAAGAATATGATAAAGAAAAAAAGAAAGGAGTACTCCTATGTCAATATTTAAAGGTTCCGGTGTAGCCCTGGTTACGCCTTTTAAAGATGGCAGAATTGATTACGATGCCTTAGAACGCCTCATCGAATGGCATATAGAAGAAGGTACTGACGCCATCATCTCCTGCGGCACTACTGGTGAAGCCTCCACCTTAAGTGCTGTTGAAAAACTTTCCGTCATTGAATTTACAGTACAGAAAGTCTGTGGCCGCATTCCTGTTATTGCCGGCGCAGGTACAAATGATACATCCCATTCCATGTACTTAGCTAAAGAAATACAGTACGCTGGTGCAGACGGACTTTTAGTCGTAACACCTTACTATAATAAAGCAACCCAAAAAGGTCTGATTTCCCACTATAATATGATTGCCGACTACACTGATCTTCCAATCATCCTCTACTCTGTAAAAAGCCGTACCGGTCTCAATATCGAACCGGAAACCGTAAAAGAACTGAGCAAGCACCCTAATATTGTCGGTATCAAAGAAGCCAGCGGTGATATATCCCAAATCTGCCGAATTGCAGCTTTGTGCGGAAAAAACTTCGACCTGTATTCCGGTAACGACGACCAGACCATTCCAATCATGTCTATAGGTGGTATCGGCTGCATTTCCACAGTCGCAAACATCATTCCAAAAGACTACCATCAAATGACAGAAGATTTCCTGAAAGGAAGATATAAATCTGCTGCGAAGTTGCAGCTGAAAATGGTGCCTCTGATTCGTGCTCTGTTTGCAGAGGTAAATCCAATTCCTGTTAAAGCAGCACTGCATATGATGGGCAAAATTGAAAAAGAGTATCGGCTGCCAATGTGCGAGCCTTCCAACCAAACCCTCTATCAACTCTATGACGAGATGGCAAAATATGGGTTAAAGGTAAAATAGTATCCTCTGTACATTAAAAAAGCGCCTACACACTTTGCATAAAATCTCTCAGAGCTTCGAAACTTTTTAATAAAAAAGAGCAGTCAAAAAACTGCTCTTTTAAACACGTTATGAATCTTAAGCTTCAGCTACGACTTCTTTGCCATCATAGTAATTGCAATTCGGGCATACTCTGTGCGGAAGTTTCGGCTCGTGACACTGCGGACAAATAGAAAGTCCTGGTAATGCTTTCTTCATGTTCGGGGATCTTCTCTTGTCTCTTCTAGCTTTAGATGTTTTCCTCTTTGGAACTGCCATTGTCTACACCTCCTCGTTCTTCTGGTTCTATGCTAAACAAATAATTTTCGTCAACTCCTAAAGTATATACTTAAACGCTTTAGATGTCAACATTATTTTGCATATTTCTTTGTAAGATTGTAGGTGTCTCTTGCAATCATCAATTCTTCGTTAGTCGGAATCAACAAGAGTTTTACTTTAGAGTCTTCTGTAGAAACGATGGTTTCTTTTCCTCTTACCTTGTTCTTGATGATGTCAAGTTTAATTCCCAGATTTCCTAAATCTGTACAGATTAATTCTCTCATATTCACGTCGTTTTCACCAACGCCTGCAGTAAATACAATTGCATCTACACCGTTCATTTCAGCAATGTAAGCACCGATGTAGAATCTCACTTTTCTAGCGAATACTTTCAGTGCTAATGCTGCTCTTTCGTTTCCTTCTGCAACTGCGTCCTCCAAATCTCTGAAATCGCTGGAAACACCGGAAATACCCAGTACACCGGATTTCTTGTTCAGGATTTCGTTGGTAACACCCTGCGGCAGGTTTTCTTTCTGTCTGATATAAGTTACGATAGCTGGGTCAATGTCTCCGCAGCGAGTACCCATTACCAGACCTTCCAGTGGAGTAAATCCCATAGAAGTATCGATACATCTGCCGTGTTTGATTGCAGATACAGATGCGCCGTTGCCCAGGTGGCATGTGATCAGCTTCAGGTCGTTGATATTTACGTTCAACATAGAAGCTGCTCTCTGTGCTACGTATTTGTGAGAGGTTCCGTGGAAACCATATCTTCTGATACCATGCTTTTCATAGTATTCATAAGGAATTGCATATAAATATGCTTCTGGCGGCATAGTCTGATGGAATGCTGTGTCAAATACACCTACCATCGGTGTATTTGGCATTAACTCTTTGCATGCAGCAATGCCGTATAAGTTCGGTGTGTTGTGCAGCGGCGCTAATTCTACACACTCTTCTAGTGCTGCGATAACAGCATCATCGATGATAACAGAATCAGCAAACTTTTCGCCTGCATGTACAACTCTGTGTCCTACTGCACCAATCTCATCCATAGATGCAATAACACCGTATTCTGGGCTCTGAATTGCGTCCAGAACCTGCTTAATTGCGTCTTTGTGATCGTTCATAGGGACTTCGGTCTTAACCTTGTCCATTCCGATTTTCTCATGTGTAATAACAGAACCATCCATGCCAATTCTCTCAACCAGCCCCTTTGCCAGCAGAGACTCGTTTGTCATGTCTAATACCTGGTATTTTAATGAAGAACTACCACAGTTAATTACTAATACTTTCATTCCAATCCTCCGTGTTTCTCTTGTTGTATAATCGCTCCAAAAATTATACACCTAAAACATTCCAAAATCAAGGAAAATTTAGATTTCGATATATGGTTTCATAATATAATCCGAGTAATCATACAAATCGCTTTTTGTGATAATGTTATACATGTCCGTAGCCAGAATGTCCTTATCTAGCGTATCTGCTATCTGCGGACAGTCTTTCAATTCTTTATTGATATTGGTCAGAATCGGCAGAATTGCACATTCCTTTTTTTTGACCTCTTTGAGAAACTTCGCACCTATATCATCCAACGCTAAAATTCTGATGTACTTGGCACTGCCCAGCACCGCCTGCTCGTCAATGTCCAGCAGAATCTGCGTCAATAACCTCGACACGCGGCTGTAGGTATAGACCTTGGACTTAATTCGCTCGATGAGCTGCTCCGTAGAAGATACATACCGAATCTCATTTTTCAGCTTGTTGCCCAGTCCTTCACCTGCTGAAAAAATTTCCTCAAGGCGCTTGCTGTCACTTTGCAGAATCTTGGCGCCAACAAGTTCCCAGTAGGAACGGTCAATTCGCTGAAATTTCTCAGGATTTTCCTCTCTCATTTCTTCTCTGATTAAAGTGGCAGACTGATGATATCCATAACCTCTGCGTTTCAGCGTATATGGCTCCATCGTCTTAATCTGTTTCAGATATTCGATTGCCAGAATATTATTGGGCTCCTTAATCAGATTCTCGTCAAACTCCGGACAAAGCTCCTGCACCGCAAGCTGTCTCGCTTTAGGATAGGAATGTCCCTGTTTTGTCAATATCTGAATCTTCTCGTGAATCTCCTCATGATGCGTATTTAAAAGCTCTGCCGCCTCAAGCAGAGCTGAAAGATCTCCGCTTTCACTGCCGAATGCAATAGTGTCAATACAGCCAAAGCCCTCCAGAATCCCTACGCCACCTTCTGCAAAATATTCTGCGCTGTTACCTGCAAAGACAGTGGGAAGTTCAACAACCAAATTAACACCATTTTTGACAGCATTCTCTGCACGGCTCCACTTGTCAGCAACCGCCGGTGTGCCCCGTTGCACAAAATTTCCGCTCATGACTGCTACACATATATCTGAACCGGTATCCTTCATGGCTTTTTCTATCAGATACTGATGTCCCTGGTGAAATGGGTTGAATTCTGCAATGATTCCTAAACTTTTCATTACGTTTACCTCTTAGTCTTTTCAATATACTTTTAGTATACCACAAAACTTCCCAAAGCAAAAGTCAGGATTGCACAAATCACGCCATGACTTAGTTTCATCACAAACAACTGGCGAAATGTTACATTGCAGCCGCGGAGCATGCTCATAGACTGCCCCATGACGGAAAGTCCTCCAAAAGTCACCACAAAAGCCGCCAGCGTAGTTTTGACAAGCGGTGCACACTGACACATGGCAAGACTGTTACAGCCCACCGTCATTTCAAGAAACCCCTTGACTAAAGCTGCAGCCTCGGCAGTCGGCAGAAAGCTCAGTACCCCGGAAAACTGGAGCAAATCAGTACCAATCATAAAAAGGATAATATAAGCCAGGATAATAGCAATTGCCCGAAAGCTGTCAATGATAGCGTCGGTCAGAATATTATAGTAAGTGTCCTGTCTAATAAATGCTTTCCGCCTTGGCGTACTCGCCTTTCCAGTAAGCCCTCCATAAAACAGACTGTTTATCAGAGCACTGACATAGTGACATACCGCAAGGAGCACGCCCAGCCCGTGAGAATGGAGAAACTCCACTCCCACAGCACCGATAAGAAAGGCTGGACCTGTAATCATGCTGTAGCTTAAAATTCTGTAAAGCTGCCTGTCGTCAATCATACCTTCTCTGTAATAATCCCCTGCTACCCTTGCGCCCATAGGATATCCAGATAAAACGCCCATAACAAAAGGATAAACACTGGGTGAAATTCGATTTACAACGCCGGTATGCTTCAAAAAATTTGCCGCAATAAAAAACGGCAGCAGCATTGGAACCACGGAGTTAAGCCACAGATTAATTGCCTCCTTTGACGCCGCCGCAGTAACCTCCGGATTCATAACCATAATTACACAGCACAGCACTGCGCTTCCTATTACAATTCTATTTTTCTCAAAAAATTTAAAACCCATAGTAGAGAGTATTCTCGCCGGCTTCCTTTTATGATATAATATCTTATCAACTTTTTTCAGGAGGGTAAAAATGGAACTTTATATCATCATAGGCGTCATAGTCCTGCTTTTCATCTGCTATATCCTCTGCTTTAACAAGGTGCGCAAGCTCCGTGTTAAGGTTGAAGAAGGCAGCTCCGGTATCGACGTGGCGCTGGAAAAACGCTTCGATCTTTTGAACGAAGAAATCGAAGCAGTCAAAAAATATTTAAACCACGAGCGCGAACTTTATAAAGATATCACGTCTTTGCGGCAAGGTACCGCCTTAGAAGAAAGAAAACTGGACAGACAAGAACATCTGTCAGAAGAAGCCTTAGACGCTATCAATACAGAAATTGACAGTCATGCAAACCGCATGGCGGCGCTTCGCAAGGACATGAAGCGGCAAAATCTATTAAATAAGAAAATCGGTCTGATGTCTGGTATTCACAGGGATCTTTCCGGTATCGGTTCTTCCGTCAATGCCCTTGCAGAGCAGTATCCAGTACTTTACTCCAGCATTTCCATGGAACATTTTCAGAAATCCATTTTCGATGCGGAAGAGCACCTGCAGGCTGCAAGAAGACTTTATAATGCCAATGCTTCGCTATACAATCAGGCACTGTCCGTCATACCTACCCTATGGATTGGAAAAATCCACGGCATGAAGCCAGCGTCCTTCTACGAAGTAGAGGAATCCAAGAAACAATTTACAGTAAATTTTAACTGAGGAGTGAAACGATGGAAAATCACGAAAATCATATTTCAGAAGAAGCACTTGAGAAACTTCGGCGCAAAGCAAAAGTCAGAACTTATGCGACCTACATACTGGCGCTTCTTGTGCTTCTCGGCTCCCTTCCCTGCTTTTACATGTTTTTAGAAGGCGAAGAGGACAGCACAATCCTTCGCATTTTAGAATCCGTATTCGGCTCTGCTGTCCTTTCCTGCGGCGCACTGGGACTCTTTTGGATAGTTCTTGCAAGAAGCGCCTATAACCGTTTTGACGAGACCTTTAAGACCCGTTATGTGCTGCCTCTCATCAAGACGCAAGCAGGCTTTTCCGACCTTCGATATGTGCAAAAAGCTGGCTTTGATTGGGACGAAATCAGAAATGCGGCTGTAGTTGCCTGCGGCGACAAAAAATACTATGAGAGCGAAGATTTACTCATGGGTAATTACGAAGGCATTCCCTTCAAGTTCAGCGATGTCACCACGAAACGAATCGTACACAGAAATAAAAAGAACCGTATTGAAGAAATCTTCAGCGGTCAGGTGTTGGGCTTCAAACAGTATGGCTTAAAAGAAAGCGACGGTCATCTGCAAATTTTCCAGAAAGAATTTCTTTCCAACATCAAAGGCTGGACTGCGGAACACAAAATCGAAACTGACAATGCCCTTTTCAATAAGAAATTTCAAATTTTTGCTGCCGATGAGCACAACGCTTACTATATTCTGACCCCGCAGCTTATGGAAAAAATTGTCACTTTTTCTGACGCCATCGGGGAACAAATCGCGATTGCCTTTCGCGGTGGTTACATGTTCATCGCAATCTGCAGAGTAAGAAGCATGTTTAATCCATACGTGGATAAACCTGTCAGTGAACAAACCAAGCTGATTCTAGAGGATATTTCCATCCTGCAAAGAGCAAAGGAAATTCTCATAAAGCCTTCAGAGACTAATGAAAACGAAAGCTAAACAAGATCCCCTCCCTTCCGCGAAGCAAAACTTCAGGTGGGTGTCCGGAAACCTTGTTCTCTCAGACAATAAAAGACGAACCCCTTCATCTTAACTTGATTGGGTTCGTCTTTTAGCTCACTTTTAATTGCTTACGCATCCTGCGGCTCGCTTCTCAGGATGACCTCATCTTCTCCTTTCTGGGTACGATAGGCCATCGATTTTATTTCATCACGGTTGCTCTGCAGCACGCCGCCGATTTCCTCAAAGGTCTTCTCAAGATTTGCATACATCTCGCCGAAATATTTCAGATTCAAATCTTCCATTCTGCCCTGCATATCGTAAAGCATTTTGTCTACGTAGTCATAAGTACGCATTTTCAGCACCCTGGCGTATTCCTCAGACTGCATCCTGATTTCTTCTGCCAGCTTCTGAGCGCGAAGCGTAATATCGTCATGCTCTACAAGATAATCTGCCTGTTTCTTGGCTTCCACGATTACCTTTTCGTACTCGGATTTTGCTTCGCTGAGAATTCTTTCCTTTTCGTCTTTTACCCATTTAGCCTGCTGCACATCATCAGGAAGACTGAGTCTGATTTCCCGCACAATTTCCAACAACTCGTTGGCGTCTACCATAATTTTGCCTGTCAGCGGCAAACCAGGGGCAGTATCGACGATATCTTCAATCTCTTCTAATAATTCTAATACTGTCATATAATCCTCCTAATTACTTGCTGTATTTTTCTTTTATCCTTTTCAAAATAATTTCCGGAACCAATCCGTCTACACATCCATTCAGCGAAACTACTTCCTTTATCATGCTGGAACTGATAAAAGAATACCTCGGACTTGTCATCAGAAATATCGATTCAATACCTTTGTCGAAAAGGCAGGCATTCATTTGTGCCATCTGAATCTCATACTCGAAGTCTGATGTTGCTCTAAGACCTCTAACCACTGCATCAAACTGATTTTTATTGACATAATCCGCTAGAAGCCCTTCAAATGAATCCACCCGGACATTATCAAGTTGTGCGGTCACCTCCTTAATCATAGCAACTCGCTCTTCTCTTGTAAAAAGCGGATTCTTATTAGGATTTACAATCACTCCCACTACCAGCTCATCAAACATCTTGGATGCTCTTGTAATGATATCCAGATGTCCGTTTGTCATCGGGTCAAAGGAACCCGTATACAAAGCTTTCTTTGTCATTATGCCTGTTCCTCCCCGTCATTGGCTTGCACAGCTTCTACAAAAGCGGCATGTCTGTAAATACTTACCATAATCTTGCCATATTTCTTTTCTTTTACTTTTATTAGATTGCCTGCCTGCTGCGGCACAGGGTCATGAACACCGTGTTCTGTTATTATTATACCTTCTTCGTCCAATAAATCAAGTTCATCTATCTGATTCAGGCATTTTTCATAAAGACCATCTTTGTAAGGCGGATCGATTAAAAATACCTGCACCTTTTCTTTTATTCTGCCGAGGGCTTTGCTGTAGTCTCCAGCAAGAACCACGGATTTATCTTGGGCAGTGCACTTTGCAATATTTACTTTTATCAAATTTAGGCTTTCTCTGGAATTGTCGCAAAAATAGCAGCGCTTTGCACCTCTAGACAGCGCCTCAAGCCCCAGATTGCCTGTTCCTGCAAAAAGATCCACGACCACAGCGTCCCAAATATCATTCATCAAAAGATTAAAAATCGCTTCTTTTACTTTATCGGTTGTAGGCCTTACATCGTAGCCGATTGGCGACTCAAGTCTGCGTCCCCTGTATTCACCGGTGATAATTCTCATATGTAATCCTTTCTGATTTTACAATCAGTCATAATGGTACTTTTCATGTTAACTATGAAATTATATCACAACTTCGCGCTCAGGGCAAACGTTTCTATCAATTAGAAGAAAAAGCAACGAAAAAGGACCATCTCAAAATAATTGAGATAGCCCCTTCTCCAGTGTGAGTTACAACGTAATCGTTATTTTCCAGCTAACTGCTGTTCAGCCATTTCTACAAGCTTCTTAGTCATATAGCCACCTACATAACCATTCTGTCTTGCAGTCATGTTACCCTTGTCAGCCTGTTCGTAGTTGGACAGACCCAGTTCGTTTGCAACCTCAGTTTTCAGGTTGTTTAATGCCGGTTTTACGTTGGCACTGTTTGTTTTCTGCTGTAAATTCATATCTTTCACCTCCTGTTTACGTTATTAATTTAACCCGTCAGGAGATTTATATGTCTTGTAATTTTTGGATAAATTACAGTTCCAGTTTTATGTCCTCGCCGAACATTTTCTGTATGCGCTGTTTCAGCTTTTGCAGTTCGCCCGCCTCAAGATTCGGATCGCTGTCAATGATTTTCTTCGCAGCGTCTTTCGCTTTTTCCAAAACATCTGCATGACGCACAAGGTCGCTTAAGTGCATTTCCGGAAGTCCGTGTTGTCTGGTTCCAAAGAGCTCGCCCGGACCTCTAAGCCGCAAATCCGCTTCTGCAATTTCAAAACCGTCAGTCGTGCTGCACATAATCTGATTTCTCTCTTTTGCTACTTCGCTGTCAGAGCCGCTTATAAGGAAGCAATAAGACTGATCGTCACCTCTGCCGACTCTGCCCCTTAGCTGGTGCAGCTGAGCAAGTCCAAAACGCTCTGCATTTTCGATGACCATAACCGTAGCATTGGGCACATTGATACCGACTTCGATAACAACTGTAGAAACCAGCACATCAATATATCCCTTTGCAAATTCCTGCATAATGAAATCTTTTTCTTCCTGTTTCATAGCGCCATGCACAAGCGCCACCTGAAAGCCCTTCAATTTGGCAGAAAGTTCCGTGTGAAGTTCCTCGGCAGATTTTGCGTCCACCTTCTCTGATTCTTCAATTAGAGGCGCCACCACATAAGCCTGTTTGCCGGCTGCCAGCTGCTTTTTCACAAAGCCGTAGACTCTGCCTCGTTCATCGCCATGAAACAGAGTGGTCTTGATGGCTTTTCGTCCTTTCGGCATAGTTCTAATCTGAGAAATGTCCAAATCTCCATAAAGAATCACCGCAAGCGTTCTGGGAATCGGCGTCGCTGTCATGACAAGAATATTAGGATTTTCCCCTTTTTTTGACAGTAAACTTCTCTGATTAACACCAAATCTATGCTGCTCATCTGTTATTACCATGCCCAAATTTTTAAATTTTACGTCAGGCTGAATCACCGCATGGGTACCAACCAGTACCTGAATCTCTCCTCTGCAAAGTTTTTCCAGCGTCAACCGCTTTTCTGCCGCTTTCATAGAACTGCATAAAAGACCTGTTTCTATACCGTAAGGCGCAAAATCCTTCGTCAGAGACTGTAAATGCTGCTTAGCAAGGAGTTCCGTCGGCGCCATCATAACGCTTTGGAATCCGCATTTTGCTGCTGCAAACATTGCCATCTCCGCCACCACGGTTTTTCCGCTTCCTACATCGCCCTGTATCAGCCGGTTCATTACTTTCTCGGAAACTAAATCTTTCTTCATATCTTCCCAAACGGATTTCTGCCCCTCCGTAAGCGTAAAAGGCAGGTTTTCGATAAACGGCTCAGCCTTCCCGCCGTCGATAACGATACCGCCGGTGTCCTTTCGAGTTTCATTTTTAATATAGAAAAGACCTGTTTCCAGCGTCAAAAGTTCATCAAAAATCAGTCTGAACTTCCCTTGCAGCATACGTTTTGCATCCTTTGGAAAGTGAATATTTTCCAGAGCAAAGGCTTCGCTTGCCAGTCTGTTTTCCTGAATAATTTCTTCTGGCAGCCATTCTGTCATATTCTCGTAAAGCACCGAAATCTGCTTCTGCAGTTTTCGGATTTCGTTCTGAGAAATGCCGGAAATTATTGGATAGACCGGAATAATCCCTCGAACATCTGAAGGGTCTCCTTTCTTGTGGAATTCCGGGTGTACCATCTGCATTCTGTCATAATTAGCAGTCACCCTGCCGTAAAAGGTATATTCCTGATTGATATTGAAAAGATTCGCAATATATCTGCCATTAAAAAAGACTACTTCAACAGTGCCAGTTTCATCGGCAACCAGCAAGGTCAACGGCGTATTTTTTTTGTATGGATTTCCTGAATAGCGTCTTGAAAGAATTTTGCCGCAGACCAGCGCATCTTTGCCTGTCTGCAAAGATTCCATCGGAATCACTTCTCTTCTATCCTCGTATTTTCTTGGAAAAAAGCATAGCAAATCTTCTAAGTTTTGAATGCCTGCCTTGACAAAGCTCTGCGCTTTTTTGGGACCGATGCCTTTTAAAGTATCTATTTTATCAGTGAGCTGCATATCGTTTAATTACCTCTAAATTTCTTCTTGCAATTTGTCTGGATTTTACGCCAGTAATACGAATGACAATCTGTCTCGGCTTCTGCCCCAGTTTCTTCTCAAGCTGATTTGCAATATCATCACCCAGCGCATCGGTCAGACTGCGAATACTGGTTCCAAATTTAACAATCACCGAAAACGCCAAATCCACACTTTCTCCGTCAAAACTTTTCTCAGTCTCGATATGACCCGCAAATTCGCTAATACTGTATTTCTGGTCATTACCAATCTGTCGTCCTTTTTTGGTTGCAGGAAAAACACGACCCGAACAAATTTCACTTTTAAAACATTCCGATATCACCTGAGCAAACATGATATTAGAAAGGGAAATATCACCTAATTCTGTTTCTTTTAATATAGTCAATGGAGCACCTCTTTAAATTTCTCTACCTATTTCCTGTTTTTTCATATACTCTGCCATTTTGTTACATAATGGCTCTTTTTCATATAATGCATAGTATGCGTCATCAAATTCGTCAAAAGGCTGACGTTGCAACTGCTCTGCATAATCTTCCAATCTCTCAATAGAATAGGAATCTAATTCTGTAAGATCTATTTGATTTTCTTCGCAAAAAGAATGGTACAAGTTATAATATTCGTCTGCACCGATTTCCTTTAAAGCTTCTCCAACATAAGGTGCAACTGCCCGACTGGAATTCACAAAAAACTGGCACAATCCCCCGTTCTGCATTTCCATATCGAAATAATCCAGAATATAAAAGGTGCGCAGCGCTCCTCCAATGGACTTTAAACAGTCTTCAGGCTCTAAATAAATGGTTTCAGCAGCAATTATAGCTTGCACACCTTCATAGAACTCATCATCATCTAAAGCATAAAACTCTTCTTCTGTCATCTCTTTGTATTTCTTTGCTTCAGCTTCCGCTTCTTTGATCATCTTTCTTGCAGCTAAAATATTTCTAATAATGCCCATGTTACTTTCCTTTCCTGCATATTTGCATGTTATGTATAGTTTACCCTCCAAAAGAAACTATCGCAAGTATTTTCTGTCGCCAGCATGGCTTTCGGATTGTACCTTCCCGGAAAACTGGAATTTATCGCATTACATTGGTGTCCCTACCTCAATCAAATTACCGTCCAAATCATAAAAACGAATCACCTTTTGTCCCCAGCTATGCGTCATAAGTCGATTAACATATTGAACCTCTGGGTATAGTTTTTCCAATTTTTCAATAAATGCTTCTATATTTTGTTCCTCAAAATACAACTCACAAGAATTGCTTTTCGAAATAATATCTTTTCCCAAAAATGTTTCCCAAATTTTTTCATCTTGGAGCACAAGACCTTCAGTTAAAATCATATTGCCATCATTATCGAGCACCATGTCAAGACCGAATAGGTCATGATAAAACTGTTTCGATTTTTCAATATCCTTGACAACAATCAATATATTCTTTAACTTCATTATTCACACACCTCAAATTCCGATATATCGATTTCTCCTTGCTAAAGCATAACACAAAGTCAATCGCCATTCAACTCTTGCTGCAGTTTCCTGCCGTCTCTGTGTAAATGCATAAAAAATCTGTCACCAGTTTCCTCTCTTTCGCATAAAATAAAGTCAGGTGAATTTTATGGGAAATTATCATAACTGCAATAAAAAAAGAAAGGCTTTCTGCCATTATAAAGAAGCTAGGGATATTGGATTTATTCTGATTGTATTTGGCGTAATCACAGTCTTCGCCTTTTTTCTTCCGCCAAAAGCCTGGATTCTGCTCCTCGGTGCGGTTCTTGTCATCTGTGGTATCAGTCTTCTAAGAAAATGATACAAGTCGCAAATTGGGTTAGGTATCGCCGTAGCTTCTTGCTGCTCAGCCTTCGCCTTCGGCTCGTCTTTACAGAGAAGCCTCGCGTTTACGCACCTATCCCAATTCGATACACGAATTGTTGGAAGGTGCTATACAGGAATTGCCCAGCTTTAGCTGGTATGCAATTCTTCAGTTGACCTACCATCAATTTGCGTTGCAAATTGGGTTAGGTATCGCCGTAGCTTCTTGCTGCTCAGCCTTCGCCTTTGGCTCGTCTTTACAGAGAAGCCTCGCGTTTACGCACCTATCCCAATTCGATACACGAATTGTTGGAAGGTGCTATACAGGAATTGCCCAGCTTTAGCTGGTATGCAATTCTTCAGTTGACCTACCAACAATTTGCTTCGCAAATTGGGTTAGGTCATAAACAAAAAACCCACTGAATTCAGTGGGTTTCTCATCGCCTCATTAGATGGCACGGTTAATCTTGTTTGATCTGATGCATCTTGTACATACATTGGCTCTTCTTACTGTACCATTGTCATTGATTCTTACAGTCTGAATGTTTGCATTCCACTTTCTTCTAGTGTGTCTGTTGGAATGGGAAACAGCGTTTCCAGAAACCTGACCTTTTCCGCAAATTTCGCATTTTCTTGACATCTACCGCACCTCCTTATAATATGTTAAGCATGTCTTGCATTTCTTCATTTTAAATCTGTTCACATCGAACAAGCGATATTATATCACAGTTTCTATAGTAATTACAAGTATTTTTTCACAAATACCTTAGAAATTTTCCAAGATTACTGCCCTGCCTGCAAATAATGAAGCTGTAAGATCAATAACCCGCTGATTTCTGCTGCCTCGAAACAGTAGTGTCAAGTCTCGCAGGCTTTCCTCATACTTTCCATCAATAAGGATGTCCACTGCAGCAAGGAGTTCTGAAAGCGGCAAGTGTGCCTTTGCCATTTCAAGGAGCTCCTCAAAAGTATAGCCGGAATACATGATAATGGAAAGGTTTCTCTTTTTAATTTCCCTGGCAAGTATGAGAAATCCTTCCGGCTGACAAACAGGCTCTCCTCCACTGAAAGTCACGCCGTCCAAAAGAGGATTGGCATCGATTTCTGCTAAGATTCGCTCTATGCTGCAGTCGTAGCCGCCCTCAAAGTCATGGGTAACTGCATTGTGACAGCCTGGACAGTGATGTGGACAGCCCTGACTGAAAACGACGAACCGGATACCCGGTCCGTCAACAATTGATTCTTTTACGACCCCTGCAATGCGCAGAGTTTGTTCATTGTTATGTTCCATAGCTTATTAGATTCTTTCAAAACCTTCTCCGATTCCATGTTTTACACGATCCTTTTCCTCGGAGGTTTTTGCATCATTCCAGTGATCCATGGTTCCTACCAGATATCCAGTGATTCTTCTGATTCTTTCAAAATCAGGATTGCCATCCCCTTCTCTGCGTCCGCATGCCGGGCATTCATTATCAATAATGCCCGTATAGCCGCATACAGGATCCCTATCTACTGGATGGTTGATAGAACCATAGCCTACACCACTTTCTTTCATACATCTTACAACCTTTTCAAAGGCATCCACATTTTTCAGCGGATCTCCATCCAGTTCAATGTAAGAAATATGACCGCCGTTGGTCAGGGCATGGAACGGTGCTTCCTTTTTGATTTTATCGAAAGCATTAATATCATAGTAAACCGGTACATGGAAACTATTGGTATAATAATCTCTATCAGTTACACCCGGAATCACACCGTATTTTTCTTTATCAATTCTAACAAATCTGCCGGAAAGTCCCTCCGCAGGAGTTGCAATCAGAGACCAGTTGAGACCAGTCTTTCTTGCTTCTTCATCCATACGCTTTCTCATATATGCCACAATTTCAAGCCCCAGCCTCTCAGCTTCCTCAGATTCTCCGTGATGTACGCCGAGCAATGCTTTTAACGCTTCTGCAAGACCAATAAAGCCTATGGTTAAAGTGCCGTGTTTCAGTACTTCTTCCACTGTATCGTCCGGCTTTAAGCCTTTGGAGTCAATCCAAACGCCCTGTCCCATGAGGAATGGGAAGTTCTTGACTTTCTTCAGGCACTGAATCTTGTATCTTTCATTAAGCTGGCCGATGGCAGTGTCAATCATATGATCAAGACCGTCAAAGAAAATATCTATATCGCCCTTTGCCTTAATAGCAAGTCTCGGCAAGTTGATAGAGGTGAAAGAAAGATTTCCTCTTCCGTATACGATTTCCCTGGACGGGTCATGCACATTTCCGATAACCCGAGTTCTGCAACCCATATATGCACATTCAGTCTCTGGCCGTCCTTCTTTGTAGTACTGTAGGTTAAACGGAGCATCCAAGAAAGAAAAATTTGGAAACAGTCTCTTTGCAGATACCCTGCACGCCAATTTAAACAGGTCGTAGTTCGGATCTTCTGGATTATAGCTAACGCCCTCTTTTACCTTGAAAATCTGAATCGGGAAAATCGGAGTTTCACCGTTGCCAAGACCAGCTTCTGTCGCCTTCATGATGCACTCCATGACAAGACGTCCCTCCGGAGAAGTATCGGTCCCGTAGTTCAAAGAACTGAACGGCACCTGTGCCCCTGCTCTGGAATGCATAGTGTTCAGGTTATGAATCAATGCTTCCATCGCCTGATAGGTTTTTCTTCTGATTTCTTTGTCTGTAAATTTCTTCGCCATCTTCTGCAGCTTTACAATCTCCTCAGAAGAAGCATATTCTTTCAAAGATTCTGCCTCAAGTTCCAGATAATTGTTGTCCCATGCCATGCAAGGGGCAACGCCGTACTTTTCTTTGATAGTTGCAGTAATAGCCTTTGTCTTGGCTGCCCCGTCCTCTATATCACAAATTCCCTCAAGGAGCTTTCCTAAATTTCTGTAGTAAAGCTTTATGAAAGATTTACGAACGCCTGGTGCCATGCCATAGTCAAAGTTTGGCACAGACTGACCGCCGTGCTGGTCATTCTGATCCGACTGAATCGCGATACATGCCAAAGCCGCATAGCTTTCAATGCTGTTTGGCTCTCTCAGATGACCGTGACCTGTGGAAAAACCGTCCTTTAACAGCTCTACAAGGTCAATCTGACAGCATGTCATAGTAAGCGTATAAAAATCCATATCGTGAATATGAATATCACCATTTTCGTGTGCCTTTACGTATTTCGGATCAATGACGTACATCTTGTAGAATTCCTTGGAACCTTCGGAACCGTATTTGAGCATAGTTCCCATCGCGGTATTTCCGTCGATATTAGCATTCTCACGCTTTACGTCATTATCCTTTGCTTCTTTAAAAGTCAAATCTTCATAAACGCGCATCAGTTTGGTGTTCATATCACGAACCCTGGTACGTTCTGCTCTATAAAGAATATATTCCTTTGCTGTTCTGGCATGCCCTGCTTCAATCAAAACCTTTTCGACAGCGTCCTGAATCTGCTCTACAGTAGGTGTTGCATTGTGACAGATTTCCAGAAGATAAAGTTCCACCTGTCTGGCAAGATATGCTGCCATATCTCTGTCCTTACCACCCAGTACCTGAGCCGCTTTAAAAATAGCTTCTGTTATTTTCTCTACATCAAAATTGACAGTTCTGCCGTCTCTCTTGACAATTTTCATGATGCTTTCCATTTCGCAATTTCTCCTTAATATCCACAATATCTAGTACTTTTTTCAATTTTTCCCAAAGTGATTATACTATTGTTACCACGGAAGGTCAACCTCTAAACAGCAATAATAAAAAAAAATACAAAGCAGTTAAAAAGCACATCATTCTCGATGTGCTCATTTCAATCAGTTCAACCTGCTACTTATTTATGAAGTTTCTCGTAGTACTCTGCTCTCAGCATGGACTTTAACTGAAGATTGATATATTTTCCATTTTTCTTACCGGCATTCCTCATGAGACCCTCGTTTTTAAATCCTACTTTCTCGTACAAAGAAGCGGCAATCTTATTTGCTTCAAAGTGGTCAATAGTGACCCTTTCCATATGCAGGTTGATAAAAGCATACTCCAAAATCAGGCGAAGTGCTTCTTCCCCATATCCCTTTCCGCGTTTAGACGGATCTGCAATATAAATTCTGGTGACATCCAGCGAGTCATCATGCGTGTCAATTCTGGAAAGATAAATTTTTCCGATAGGTTTATCCTCTGGTTTTTCTGTAATAGTAAACTGCATCTTCGTGGGATCCAGATTATATTTGACATACTCCGTAACGATCTCTTCATAAGACCTGCCTTCATCTATGGTAAAAAACTCCGTCACTTCCGGAAGCGTCTCCCACTCCGCAAAATACTGGCAGTCATCAAATACCGTTTCCCTAATGATTAAACTCTTTGATTCCATCTTTTATCTCCCGTTAATTCTTAAGATTGTGTGAAGTTTTTCAAAAAAACTACTAATTTGTCCTTATTTATGGTATCATTATATATGATTTTTTATGTAAAATAAATGATTATTTCAAAAAAAAACAAAAATAAATAAATACAATGACACAAAGGAGATTTACTAATGAAGAAGCTGGTACCATTCATACTGCTGCTCTCTTTGATTGGAACATCTCTTTTTTCACTCAGTGGCTGTGCTGAGGAAGAAGAAGATTTATCAGTCAAAATTCAAGAAAAGATTGTCGCTTACCGGACCGATTTAGAAGACTCTGCAGCAACGCTGACTTCAGATGAAGCGATTCGCGACTATCTTTTAAGCTGGGCAAAGCAAAAAGGTATTAATTGCACTACAGACAGTAGTCAGAACGTTATCATGAGTGTGAAATCAAGTAAAGAATATAAAGAAGCAAACCCTACTGTTATCCTCTGCTCCTATGATGCAAAGCAGTTTGAGGACTGCATCATCCCTATGGCATGTGCATTATATCTTGCAAAAAATAACGAAAATACAGGAAAACTTCGTATTATTTTTACTAACGATTCCGGTCACAGCTACGACGGAATCAAGGCCTTAAGCAAAAATTACTTTACCGATAATACTAGCGTATTCTGTCTCAACTACAGTGACAGAAACATGTGGTCCACTAACACCGGTGGCAGATCCACCTACTGCTTTACTACTAAGGTTTCCTATACAGAGCCTTCCAATGACAAAGCCTATCGCATTAAAATCGGCGGTCTTCCGGGCGGTATACCAAGCTCCCGCATTTCCTCCTATCCAAATGCAATCAAGGAACTTGGAAATCTTCTGGCATATTTTAAAACCAACGCCCTGATTTATGAACTTTCCAAGGTCAGCGGAGGTAGCAACGCAAACACTTATCCAAAATCTGTCTCTGCCACTATCGTCATTGACGAGGATGATACCGACAAGTTTGAAGCTAGAATGGAAACTGCCATTGAAAACTTTAACGATGATTATCTGGAAGATTACCCAGAAGCGACTTACACTTACGAAGAAGTCGACCTTCCAAAGCGCGTCATGACGGAAGAAAGTCTTAACGATACCATTAGTCTTTTGTATACCCTCATTGACGGCGTATACTATAAAGACGAAGATGATAATCTCATCTCTATCTCCAGTATCGGCTCCATGAAAGAAAAAGACGGCGTGTACACCATTTCAGCAACAGCTAACAGCCTGTCTGAATCCGTTCTATCTGAGATAGATAATCAGTATCAGATTATCTGCGGGCTTGCCAATGCCAACTACAAGAAAGTCTCTTCACAAGACGGCTGGCAGTCAGACGCTGATTCTGATTTTGCCCGAGCAATTATTAAGGCATTCCGGGATTACGCTAACGCACAGATGGAATTTAAGGACTGTGTTCCTTCTACGAACACCTCTTACGTATACGAAAAGAACAAAAATTGCAATATCATTAATATATCTTTCAACGAAGACAAACTGGAACGATATACAGGTACCATTCTCACCTTCCTTCTGAATCAGCCACACACAGAAGAAAGCGAATCGTAACATTAGAAACAACATATATAAAAGGCATGCCGAAAGTGAATACACTGCCGAGCATGCCTTTTATATATATGTGAGGGATTATCTTATTTTTTTCTTTTGCCTGCAATATCCGCGGCTGCAGTAAACAACACATCTGTAGACGAATTCAGAGCTGTTTCGCAAGAATCCTGAATGACACCTACGATGAAACCAACACCTACCACCTGCATAGCCAACTCATTTGGAATACCAAAAAGCGAACATGCCAGTGGAATCAAAAGCAGCGAGCCGCCTGCAACGCCGGAGGCACCACACGCACTGACAGCAGACAAAATGCACAGAATCAAAGCTGTAACAAAATCCACTTCTACACCCAAGGTATGGGTTGCAGCTAAGGTCAGAATAGAGATAGTAATCGCCGCACCACCCATATTAATAGTTGCACCCAGCGGAATAGAAATAGAATAAGTGTCTTTATCCAGCTTAAGCTCCTCGCAAAGCTTCATGTTTACCGGAATATTGGCAGCAGAACTTCTTGTGAAAAAAGCGGTAATACCGCTGTCTTTCAGGCACTTCAGTACCAGCGGATATGGATTTTTTCCCGTCATTACGTACACAATGATTGGGTTGACAACCAGAGCCACAAAAAACATGGTTCCAACCAGCAACAGAATCAACTGACCGTAGCTGAGCAGCGTCTTAATTCCACTGGTAGCAATCGCGTTAAATACTAAGCCCATCACGCCTAGAGGCGCAAACTTGATGATCCATCTGACAAGCTGAGAGATAGCATCTGCCACATTAGAAATCATTTCCTTAGTTGAACCGCTCGCCCCGCGCAGCGCAATGCCAAGGAGCAAAGACCAAGTTAAAATACCAATATAGTTGGCATTGAGCAATGCATCCACCGGATTTGCGACAATGTTAAAAACTAAATTCTTCAGCACTTCTGAAATACCGCCTGGAGGCGCTACATCGCTGGTAGTGTCAGTCAGTACCAGTTGTACTTTAAAAATAAAGCTTGCAACAGCAGCCACAGTACCAGCTAAAAAAGTGCCCACAAGATACAGTCCAATAATGGATTTCATATTCGTCTTCTGTCCTGTCTTATGCTGAGAAATTGCTGCCATTACCAGAAAGAATACCAATATCGGCGCTACAGCTTTTAGTGCTCCAACGAACAAATCTCCTAAGACGGCAATCCCGGAAACCTGATTTGGAAGCGAGAGAGACAGGATGATTCCGATTACTAGCCCAATGATAATCTGCTGTACCAGGCTGATTTTATTCCAGCCCTGCAATAATCTTTTCATTTGTTCCTCCTAATCCGACATGTATGTCCTTTATATTTAAAAAACGCCTTTCGCCACATTGGCAGAATCAGTTGCGTCTTTTACATAGTAGTCTGCGCCAATTTCCAAAGCGTAATCTTTTGTTAAAACAGCGCCTCCAACCATAATCTTACAGTCCGGTGTAGTCTCCTTTATCAGGCGAATACTTTCTTTCATGGAAGGAAGTGTCGTGGTCATCAGTGCTGACAGCCCAACTAGCTTAATTCCTTTGTCTGCTACGGTCTTTGCAATCAGCTTGGGATCTACATCCTTACCAAGATCGATAATATCATAACCATAATTTTCCAAAATAACCTTGACAATATTTTTTCCGATATCATGAATATCGCCCTGCACCGTCGCAATAACAATAGCTCCCTTGGACATCTGCTGTGTTCCGCTGCTTACAATTCGCTCTTTGATTACCTCAAAAGCGCTCTGCGCAGTCGAAGCGCACAGCATGAGCTGCGGAATAAAGATTCTGCCTGTTTCAAATTCCTTTCCTGCCCTGTCCAAAATTGGAATCAGAGTATTATTGATAATATCTATAGGTTCTCTTGTCCTCAGTTCTTCCAAAATGAGCTGCTTACAATTCGCTGCAAGACCATTATTAATCGCATATTCGATTCCGCTGACTTCTTCAGCGGCTTTGGACTGTTTTGCTGCAGGTGCAGCAGTTGGTGCCGCCGTTCCAATTTCTTCACTATACTTAGCGATATAGTCCTTTGCGCCTTTGTCCACGTTCATAATCAGCTTATGGACCGCCACAGCCCTCATCATATCCGGAGCACCCGGATTCATAATTGGAAGGTCAAGACCAGCGGTCAGCGCCATCTGCAGGAAGTTATGGTTAATCAGGGCACGATTCGGCAGTCCAAAGGAAATATTAGAAACGCCCAGAACAGTTTTCAATCCCATGGTTTCTTTGATATATCTGATTGCAGTAAGCGTATTTGCAGCGTTTTCCTGCTCTGCAGAAACGGTCAGGGTCAGACAGTCTATATAAATATCTCTTTTCGGAATACCCAGCGCCAAAGCCCTGTCCAAAATTCTCTGCGCAATTTCAATACGCTTTTCACAAGTCTTTGGAATTCCATCCTCGTCTAAAGTCAATCCCACTACAGCAGCGCCATATTTCTTTACAAGAGGAAGAATCTGTGCCATGGACTTTTCTTCGCCGTTGACAGAATTTACAATCGCCTTGCCACTATAGACTCTTAAAGCCGCTTCAATGACTGCAGGATTTCCTGAGTCAATCTGCAGCGGCGCATCAGTGATACCCTGCAGAGCTTTCACAATGTTTACAATAACCTTTTTCTCGTCTATTCCAGGTACGCCAGCATTGACATCAAGAATTTCTGCGCCATCACGAATCTGGTCAGCTGCCTGCGACAGCACATAGTCCATATCCCCTGCTTTCAGTGCTTCTTTCAGCTTCTTTTTGCCGGTCGGATTGATTCTCTCTCCGATGACTCTCGGCTGATTGATGATGACAGTCTTTTCCGGGGTGCAGACTGCCGGTGGTATATCCGGATCCTGCAGGCAGTATTTCCTATCCGCCAAAGCAGTGTTCAAAGCTTTGATAAAGTCCGGCGTCGTGCCGCAGCATCCGCCGACCAGCTTTACGCCGTACGGAATCAGCGCCGCAGTAGATAAAGCAAATTCCTCTGCTGACACGTGATAGGCACCAGTTGCTGGATCAGGAAGTCCCGCATTTGCCTTTGAAACAATCGGAAGAGTCGTCCACTTAGAAAGCTCCTCAATCAGCGGCCTAAACTCATCCGGTCCAAGGGAGCAGTTCATACCGATTGCATCCGCGCCAAGCCCCTCCAAAGTCATTGCCATCGCCCGCACTTCCGTTCCCGTAAAAGTTCTCTGATTGGCTTCAAAAGTCATAGTACAGATGACAGGAAGGTCCGTGTTTTCTTTCGCTGCAAGAAGTGCGGCCTTTGCCTCGTAAAGGTCGGTCATTGTTTCTATGATAATTAAATCCGTGCCGACGCCTGCCAGAATCTGCCGCTTGAACATATCGTATGCTTCCTCAAAGGACAGGTTTCCGTTAGGCTCCAGCATTCTGCCGATTGGTCCGATATCCAGCGCAACCTTTGCGCCAGTTCCTGCTGCCGCTGCTTTCGCATTCTTGACAGCCTCCGCCATCAGTTCCTCCACAGAATAGCCACAGCCAGCAATTTTATGCTCGCTGATGCCAAAGGTACAGGTACAGATCACGTCAGATCCCGCCTCAATATACGAACGCTGAATCTTTTGAATCAGCTCAGGATGCGTGAAATTCAAAACCTCCGGCACCTTGCCAATTTCAATCCCCTGCTGCTGCAGAAGTGTTCCGGTTCCCCCATCTAAAAATATAAATTCTTTTCCTTCAAATAACTGTAGTAATTTATTCAATGATTTGCCTCTCTTCTCTCGTTAAAACAAAGATTTTACGCTTTCGCTAATTCGCTTTGCAACGTACGGATTGTTCATGGTGTAAAGATGTACACCGTCCACACCCTGAGACACCAAATCTACAATCTGATTTACAGCATAAGCAATGCCCGCATCTCTCATAGCCTCAGGCTTATTTTCATATCTGGACATCATCTTAGTGAATTTTCTCGGCAAGCTGGCACCGCATAAAGATACCATTCTTTCAATCTGCTTTTTATTGGTGACCGGCATAATTCCCGCTTCAATCGGTACATTAATCCCAGCGATTCTTGCCTTGTCCACAAAATCGTAAAACACCTCATTGTCAAAGAACAGTTGAGAAATCAAATGCTGCGCACCAGCATCAACTTTCTTCTTTAAATTAAGAATATCCTCTACCTGATTTCTGCTGTCCAAATGTCCCTCCGGATAGCATGCGCCGGAAATGCCAAAATCATAATCCTTGGTTTCCTTAATAAAGGTAATTAATTCGCTGGCATGCTTAAATTCCTTTTTAGGCGGCACATCCGGCACTAAATCACCGCGAAGCGCCAAAATGTTTTCTACGCCGTTGTCTGCCAATCTGCGGAGAACTTCAGATACCTCTTCTTTGGTAGAGTTTACGCAGGTCAGATGTGCTGCCGACTCAATACCGTACTTCTGCTTAATTGCTGAGGCAATTTCGCAGGTAGAATTATCCGCAAGGCTTCCGCTTGCACCGTATGTAACACTGATGAAGTCCGGTTTAATTTCTTGCAGTTCATCTAAGGTCTGATAAATGGTTTCTATTGGATTATTTCTCTTTGGAGGGAAAACCTCAAAAGAGAAGATTGTCTTTTCCTGATTAAATAATTCTGCTAATTTCACATCTTTACCTTCCTATTCGTATATTTTTACTCTTTATTGTATACCCACAAACTATATTTTTCAATACTTTTAAAACAGAATCGGTTTTAAAACTGAATCTGCTTCCATTCATTTACTAAATCTATCAGTGAAAATCTTGCATTGGCTGGACTGGTTGATGGAAGCTGCACAGCTGCAACACCTGTTTTTTCTGCGAGAAACCTGTCATAAAGCTTCTTTGCCAGTCCACCGTTTGCATAAACTTTCGTTATTCCTGTTTCTTGTAATAGACTTGCCACATCAGCAGCTGTCACATTTTTGATAGAACTGTCAGAAGATCCGATGATATCGCAGCTCTCTACCACATCCCAAATCGCCACTCTGTTTCTAAGAAGCAGTCCCTTCTTTTCATCAATTGTCTGAGGAACCGGTTCCTCAAAAATTTCTGCAAGAACTTTCCAAAAACGGTTCTGTGGGTGTCCGTAGTAGAAGCAGGATTCTCTGGATTTTACAGAGGGCAGCGTGCCTAAAATCAGCACCGTGGAGTCTTTATCGTATACTGGTGCAAAAGTCTGCACCACATGTTCATAATCTGCCATAAAGTCAGTTCCTTTCTTCTATTTTCTCTATTTATTTTTTCTTAAACATCAGGTTCAAATCTACTTTTCCTTTAATGCCTTTCACTTTGCCGCTGTCTGTATACTGCCAAAATTTGAATTTGCCGGCATAATCCGTCTCATCGGTGTAGTGAGCCAGCCAAATGTCATAACGGGTCAGATAGCGCAAATCCAGATTTTCCAAAAGCCATGTTGGATTCCCATAAATCATCGGCGTATAGCCGTTTCTCTCAATAATCTGGCAAAATGCGTCGGCAATTTCAGTTTTATCCAGCACGCTTAAATCGTCGATTCTATGGGCGCCGGAAATTGGCTCCATATCAAAGACCACCGGATAGGTCACGCCTCTTCCTCTGATGTGGCGAATCACATACTTGGCTTCCTCTACCGCTTCCTCTACGGTCACCGCCTGCGAAAAGAAATATACGCCCACGTGGATATCCGCCTTTTTCGCACCGGAAAGATTTTCTTTAAAGCGGCTGTCCAGCGTCAAATCTCCGCCTTCATAGCCTCTGTATCCCAATCTAATCATGGCAAAATCAATACCATCCGCCTTAACCTTTTTCCAATCGATTTTTTTCTGATAATAGGAAACATCTATACCCGCCACCGTTTTGAAGTTGTCGTCTTCATAGGAAAGTCTTCCCTTTTCTTTTGAGATACCGCTCAGTTGATAATCATGCTCCGGCATAGATCTTGGCAGTCCAAGTCCGTCGTAACTTCCAAGAACCACATAAAATATGGAAAATGTACACACAAACATAAAAACCGCTGCTGCCGCTATGATAAGTTTTGCGGTCTTTGAAAGGGTCGGCATATTTTTCTTTAATTTTTTTCCAACTTTCTTCTTTTTTTTCATAAATCTATTTTACCATAATTCTCCCATTTAGTAAAAGAACATTTGACTATATCCCACTTCTACATTATTATAAATAGGACGGAGGTATACCAATGATAGATTTCGACCAATTATCCCAAGAGATTATTACATACAGAAGAGACCTTCACCAGATTCCGGAGCTGGGGTTCTACGTTTATAAAACCAGTGCTTATGTAAAGAATATTTTGTCTGCCCTTTCCTGTCAAGTAGATGAGATTGTGAAGACCGGTCTTGTTGCATACTTTGATTTCGGACAG
This sequence comes from Anaerotruncus sp. 80, assembly GCF_009936115.1. Taxonomy (NCBI): domain Bacteria; kingdom Bacillati; phylum Bacillota; class Clostridia; order Eubacteriales; family Oscillospiraceae; genus Anaerotruncus; species Anaerotruncus sp. 80. Next base: position 17,781 of record NZ_QWES01000009.1, on the reverse strand, counting down.
GAACAGACCATCGCATTCCGCGCAGACATGGACGCGCTTCCGATTCAGGAAGAGACCGGTGCCCCTTACACTTCTCTTCACGAGGGCTGTATGCATGCGTGCGGTCATGATGGACACATGGCAATCATGCTGGGTTTTGCAAAACTTTTAGACAGCTACATCAAAGAAGGTCGGAAAATGACCTGCAATGCGCTGCTGCTCTTCCAGCCTGCTGAAGAAACTATCGATGGCGCACTTCGCATTTGCGGCACTCATCTGTTTGACCATTACAATATAAAAGCTATTTTCGGTCTGCATCTTTGGCCTATGCTTTCCAAAGGCGAAATCGCTTCCCGCCCTGGTCCTATGATGGCAAAGTCCACTTCCGTAGAGGTGGAAATTGAAGGCGTCAGCGCCCACTGCGGCGAACCTGAAAAAGGTCGAGATGCCCTGGAGGCCGCCTGCAAATTTATCAGCGACATCTATATGTTCAAGTCTCTCTTCGTAAAGGAACGCTGTGTTCTGAAGTTTGGAAAAATGGAAAGCGGCACTGTTCGTAATGCAATTTCCCCTTACAGCCGACTAGACGGTACTATGCGAACCTTCACCGAGGAAACGTGGAACACATTGGTTAATGCCATGAAAAATCTCGGCGAAGAGTTGGAGCATCATTATGGTATCAAATTCAAGCTGGATGTCAGCAAAAGCCACCCTGCTGTAATCAACACAGAAGATTTGTACCAGCGGGCTAAACCTCTTTTGCTGAATTTAAACTACGTGGAACTTCGTAGACCTGTCATGATTGCAGAAGACTTTTCTTTCTTTGAACAGCAAATGCCAGGCATTTTCTTCTTCCTTGGAACTGGCAGCGGCATTCCGCTCCACAGCGACAACTATGATTTTGATGACACCGTCCTCATTGAGGGCGTCAAACTGTTTGATACATTAATCAAAGGTGCCGAGCGCTAATACGCTCGGCACCTTTTCAGTTCCACTCAAAGTTTCCTATTCTTATCTATTTTCCGCCATCATTTTTTTGTAATCCACAAAATCTCCGGCGGATTTTTCTTCTGGTTGGGAAAATCTACATGTGCCGTATGGAAACGAGACGTAGATAACTGCTCTGCAAATTTCAATAATGTGTCTTTTTCTCTAGCCCCTTCTTCATGTCCCGGGTACAGGACCAGCGTCACGATTCCGCCTGGCGCAACGATGGAAAGCGCCTGCTGCACCGCAATCAATGTATCTTCCGTTTTGGTGGTCATTTTCTTATCGCCGCCAGGCAAATAGCCCAAGTTAAAAACTATCGCTTTAGGTGCCAACGTAGCCGCCACATTCTGTTCATTTCTTTCCTTCCATGCACGCCAGTACGTTTCCAAATTCACAAAACTGCCGCAAATAAATTCTGTATTCTCAATCTGGTTTGCGGATAAAAGCCCCCGACTTGCATGAATGGCTTCTTCCTGCAAGTCTATGGCCAGAATTCTCCCGCTCATACCTGTCGCTTGTGCCAGCGTCAGTGTATCGTTCCCATTGCCGCAAGTAGCATCAATAGCAGTATCCCCCTCCCGAAGATAGGAACGAGTGATCGTCATAGCAACAGAAACAGTTTGTGTCAAAAGATTTTCATTCATAACTCCTCCAAAAGCTGTTTTCTACAGTATAGCATATTCCTCCCCGTCTGCAAGAAAAATCACTCTGTTTTGCATACTACCCAGCTTGATTTTTTCCGGCTGCTCTGTATGAATGGGAATTACTTTTTTCGGCGCCACATGCCGGACACAAGTCCAGATTGCTTCTTCTGAAGCATGACCAGATGTATGTAGTTTTACCGCATAACGAAAACCACCGAACATCTTTTCCAAGGTCTGCTTATGTTTTTTCAAGTATCCCTCCGACATTGAATAAATCATCAGCGATTTTTCATTGTGCCTTTCTATATACGGTTTTACCGCCTCCGCAAAGGATTTTTCGCCCCGCACCGCCATGCAGAAACCGCCTTCCTGCTGCACCTGCTGTGCCAACGCCTCCAAATACACTTTGCTGTTTTCAAACTGGTATTCCTTTGAGTTCGTTGTATCAAACTCCCGTACTGTTTCGAGAAGCTTCATCTGATAAGGGTCGCAAAAAAATGCGCCTTTGGAAAGAGACGCCTTGTGAAACACCGCCAGCCTGTCAAAATCGGTTGGACTGCACAAGACAAAAGTATAGGCAAACCGCTCCATCAGTACGCCTGCAGCTTCTCCCAATCTGCGTTCTTCTGTTGTAACAGGATTCTGATATGACAAATTCGTGCCCTCCGTAATCATCAGATCCACCGTTTCTGAAAGTGCTGCAAGCCTTTGTTCCATCTGCGCACCTTTGAGACCATGCAGCCTGTAATCTCCCGTGTGCAGCACGCTCTTTCCATCCGCCTCAATCAGCAGCATATAAGCGTCAAAAGCAGAATGATCAGCCAAAATCGGCGTGATTCGTATATCTCCGATTGTAAATGTTTTTCCCTCCTGATAGATATGCATCTTACTAATCCTGTCTGTCAGCGGGTTCTCCGCCTGTTCTTTCTCTAAAAAAAGTATTTCTTTTGCTGCCTGCCCGATATAGAGCGGAATATTCTTCGCAATGTATTCTAAAAGACCTACATGGTCGTTGTGATAATGTGTAAAAACAACTGCATCATAAGAATCGTCGATGGACAAATTTTCCGCCGGCATATTCCCCTTCGTATCTGGAAGTTGTTTTCCCATATCGATTAAAATTCTCGTCTGCCGTGTTGAAACCCCCACGATACAGCCGCCAATCTGATGGGTTCCCCGATAAATTTTTATGTTCAAGATGCACACCCCCTGCTTCATTGTAAGCGGAGAGGTAAAGGCTTATGTCTCTTTTCGGGAAAAAGGGTAAGAAAGTCGGCTACGCCGATTCTACTCAAAGGTAGACTTTCTTGATATTCCGGAAATATCAAAAATCGATATTTCCTACATAATAAGAAAAAGACTGCCGTAACAGGCAGTCTCTTCGTTCCGTTCTTTACTTTGCTTCAAAGGTTTCGTTGTAAATTTCACTGTCATCGCCGTTGAGGTAAAGCACCTGTACGGTGATACCGTCAATTTCGGTCTGTTCTTGACAGCTCTTTGCGATGTTTTCGAATACGGAGCCCATGGACTCCATCGCACCGTCAAAGTAAGACTTCATCTGTTCTACAGCATCTTCATCAAAGGTTTCATCATACTTGAAAGAATAGATAATGGTATTTTCTTTGATCTGTAAATCAACAGCCATGCCATCCTGCTTATAAGAAGCAACTGCATCGTCCATTGCCTTCTGTTCGTCTGGATGATCTGCCATATACTTTTCTAAAGTGTTTGGTTCATCACTGCCGCAGCCAGTCAGCACTGCTGTAACGCCCATAATCATCACTAGGGATAACAGCACTGCAAAAATTTTAGATGTTTTTTTCATTTTTCTTTCTCCTTTAACTAATATCAAAGTATTCTGCTTTCATTTCTCCATGTCTGACCACACAAAGAAACAAACGAAAGCATTTTTATTATACTACAAACATCGACAAGATTCAAGATTAATTGATTTGCTAAAAGCTGGCAATTCGCTTGTTGTAAATTCTGCCAGTACCAGAATTAGAATTACGTTGCCTTTTCTTCTTTGTTTCTGTTTTTCAGCTGACAGATACCCTGTGTCATCGTACCCATCGGGCAAAAGGTACACCAAGTTCTCGGTTTATAAAGTACCATGACGATCAGTCCCAGTAAAAGGGAGGTCAGCATCAGGCTGTAGAGTCCAAAGCTGTACTGAGCAATCCAGTCAGAAACTGTTCCCTGGGTATAGGTCCAGCCCCACGGCACCCGAAACGTCCAGAAAAGTTTAATAGTTTCTTTCAGCGAACCTGCACCGGCAGCCACCAGATAGGTCTGAAACAGCATATTGCCAAACATAGTCATAAAAAACGTCAAAAATCCGTAGCGAAACCATTTAGAATACATCCAATTGGGCGTCGGTCTGTTGCGGGAACAATGGCATCCTGCACCTAATTTCTGATATAATTGTCCCCTGCCGCAATACCGGTTGCAGAACCCTTTGGTACCGCCAAAAATGGCAAAGCCTAGCGGCAGCAGAAAATCAATCATGCCCAGCCACGCGAACAAGATATTAAAAAATCCAAGTGAAAAATAAACGATGGACCAAATCCACAGCCATGTGTACCACGTTTTTTTCATTGCACCTCACCTCTTTCGATCACGGTAATACAGCCTGTCGGACAAACCTTCGCACATCTTCCGCAGCCAACGCAGGTTTCGCTGCCGCAGAACGCGTAACACCCTTTAACAATGGAAATCGCGCCTTTAGGACACTCCAGCATACAAGTACCGCAGGCGACGCACCTGCTGCTGTCCACCACAGCATATTTCTTAGATTTCATGGAAACTCCCCTCTCTTATTATCTTATCACCAGGATAGCAAAAATTCTGCTTTCGTTCCGTGATCAAAGTCACCGAAAAAATACGGAACCTGTCATCCCGCCAGGTTCCGCAGTTTTTTCATATCAAGAATCCGTATCCCTTTCCTGGATACTTCGACAACGCCATCCCCGGCAAACCGTTTCAGCATTCTTGAAACCACTTCTCTTGCCGTGCCCAGATGCCGCGCAATCTGTTCATGGGTCATAGTGATCAGCATTTGATCGTTAATTCCTGCATCTTCCAGCAGAAAGAGCGCCAGACGCTGATCCATACTCATAAAGACAACCTGCTGCATAATCCACATCACGTCTGAAAATCTGCCGACTGCTGTTTCCAGCGCATAAATCTTTGCTGCCGGCACCCTGGCGCTGATTTCACCAAATGCGGATGCTGCAATCATATAGCAGTCACTGGGAACCTCCGCCTCCACAAACACGTCAAAAGTAATGCTTTCCAGCACGCAGGAAGCTGAAAGCATACAGATTTCCCCGGGAAGCAGCCTGTACAGCGTAATCTCTTTTCCTTCCTCTGAGAGCATATATAAGCGGAGCCGCCCGCTTTTTACAATAAACAGACCTGTGCATCCGCTGTTGTCATGAACCATCTGGGCTTTCTCAAACCGTACAAGGGAGGACTGCTGGCAGAGAAACGCGCGGTCTGCTGCTGTCAGCTCCTCCCAAAATGGAAAGTAGGATTGATATGCTGTTTCAAACTCGTTCAAAATCATTTACCTCCAGAATTTTTTATCATACTATCCCAGGTAATCATTGTCAATGTTTCTTTTTTTAGGATTGATCGCTTTTCCATACATCTGGCTTAACTGCTTTGCAATACGTCTTGCTCCTGCTGACATACGACTTGCAAGAAATAGTTCCAATACATCATGATAAATCATCTGATTTTCTTGTTCACAGGTTGAGGCTTCTCGTCCCAGCCAATCATAGTATCCGCTTTTTGAAACCTGTAGTACTTCAGCCATCTTCTTAACACTGAATGCATCTTTGTGTTCTTGAAAATCAGAACTCTGTCAATCCTGTTAATATCAAAGGGTAAAATGATGAAAAATCACTGTCCTGACGCATATTTGTTGACAAAAATACAAAAAAATAAGTTTTTTGTCAATGTTACAGTTCTCACAATCTTCCGCGCGTTTACCCTGAACAATTCCCAAAGTTTACTCGCGTTTATTTGTTATTTTATCGCAAATATATCTGCCTACTTTCCTTTTGGCTTTTTGATTGTGCCTTGCAGCACTTCTGCACCCCTAAAATATGCGTAAATCCCATCTATTTTTCTCCCAGAATAGAAATTCTTATCGTTTACCCTCATAAGCGAGTAGGTAGCATCAAATCCGTTATCCTTCAGTTGCTCCATAAAGATAATATCCTTTACAAAAGAATACATCTGTTCCGGGTATTGCCCATTCATCGGATATTTAAGTTCAATCGCATATTTTTCTGTTTCATTATAAACTGCAATGTCTATTTCATGTTTAATAGTTCCTGCTATCCCAAAGAACTTTGTATTGCGTTCAAATTGCACCCTATAATCCTGTAGCTGTTTTCTTAAAGAAATCCCAATTCATGCTGAAGACTAGATTCATTATATATCTCAATCTGGTCATCTTCAACCATACTGATAAATTCATATAGTAATTTTTTAATCATATCCCCTTTTCCATCTTATACACCAAAGAATACAATCATCTATGCTTTTATATTTGTATTGTACCAACAACATTATTATATTTCCAAAATTGAATACTTTCAATAACATTCTTCAAAATTTCACAAGATTCACCTTTCGTCTATCTGCTGCAATTGCAGCAGATGTTAAAGATTCTATTAATACCCTCTCTTGTTATAATAGTGCTGACAAATGCGCATTTCCAACTCACTCGCATCGTCGCTATTTTCCTTTTCATCCTCTTTATGCTTTGCAATATTGCTTGTATTGCTTGCATTTACTTGTATTTTTCTGCAATCATTGATATAATATAGACAAAGGAGTGTGATCACTATGGCAAGCACAACAGCTGTCTATGCCCGCATTGATACTGATTTAAAAGAAAACGCTGAAAATATTCTTCGGCAGTTAGGAATTTCTCCTTCCAGCGCGATTCAAATGCTTTACAGCCAAATTGTTCTCACAAGAGGAATGCCTTTGAATTTACAGTTACCATCCAGAAAACCAACTTCTATTGACGGTATGAGTCGTGCGGAACTCGACCTTGAACTTATGAAAGGCATCGAATCCTTAAAGTCCGGCAGCCTTACCGCTGATGAAGTGGATGCCGAACTGATGAAAGAGTTTGGTATATGAGCGAGCAGTACAAAGTCCTCTACTCTCCACAAGCAGCAGATGACTTAAAAGATATTTATTCTTATATTGCATTTGAACTTTTAGTTCCAGATACTGCAAAAAATCAAGTGAACCGTATCCGAAAGCAAATCCGTTCACTTGATTTTATGCCCGCCAGATTTCCCATTGTTGACTGGGAACCCTGGAAAAGCATGAAAATGCATAAAATACCCATAGATAACTTTATAGTTTTTTACCTCATTGATTCCGATCATCTTTGCGTCACAATTATCCGTATTGTCTATGGCGGAAGAGATATCGAATTTATTGCACAGTCAGATAAAATATGAGTTTAAAGAATAGTAATTTTTTGATTCATAATAAATGTTGAATAGAATTTCAAGAAACTTTATCATTGACCAGAAACAAGCTGAAGTTATAAAAAAATCTGCCATAAATATTGAAGTTTACAGCATGGATAAATAGATGCATGACTTGAAACAGATGGTATTCTCACCGGTGCCGGTGGAAAAAAATGACATACAAGCACCATCAATAAGATTCCCGAAATGAAAAACACATCGGTAATGTCTTACTTCAAAAAACCTGTACCACAGACTTTCTTAACAAAATCGGAGCTAAGAATAACGGTTCTGTTCAGCAATACTATGTAGAAGACAATCATGAAGCTATTATTCCGAAAGAAATCTTTATGTGAGTTCAAGGAGAATTGGTGCGCAGACAAATTGTTAAGACCAGCACCAACGGGAAGAAACACAGCTACAGCTGTAACCAACGCTTCTCACAAATTATCATTTGCGGAGACTGCGGTGAGATGTTCAGAAGAATCCACTGGACTGAAATGCCACGCCCGAACCATCAACAAGCTGATTCTTGAGGACGCCGTCGTCAAAGCCGTCAATCAAATGCTTGGTGATAAAAACAACTATCAAACGTAACGGCAACTCAACATTGCCACAGTTATCTGCGCTTCTCAGGCAACTGCCATAGACAGTATTAACGAGAAACTGACGACCTTGCAGCAAGAACTCATTCAAAAGACCAATAGCAAAGAGAATCTGGATGAAATAGCAGATGAGATTTTCAGAATCCGAGAACTCCACCAAACGATTTGTCAGCAAAAGAGCAGATAATCTTAGCCAATTCGAGAAGAAACTCAAAGGGCTGGGTATCGAGCATAAGCTGATTAAACCTTTTACCCCAAGACATAATGGAAAGGTAGAACCCTCACATAGAAAAGACAACGAATACTTCTATGCAACCCATACGTTCTACTCCTTTGCAGACTTTGCCGCCCAGCTAAAAGTCCATAACCGAAAGTACAACAACTTTCCTATGCGTCCACTAAAGTGAATTTCTCCTAAGGACACTTTATTTAATTTTTTGCATGACGGTGTAACATATGGTTGACAAACCTTCATCCGGTGCTACTGCCCATGTAGTTAATCCCTTGTGTGGCTTATCTGCATCTGCACGCTCGTAAATCAACTCTGCTGCTGTATGTCCATGCACCGCATAATGCATTTTATTCTGCACCTTTGCAAAGAACTGTTTGGTTGTTTTCGCAGTTCGGCCATAGTCAAGTGCCGTTGCATAGATGTCCGTTATCTTTTGATAAAATCTTCGCTCCGACAAACGGATTTCCCGAATCTGCTCCAGCAGACGGTCGAAGTATTCTACTGTAAGCGCAGAGCCACCATTTTTCAGACGTTCATCATCCTGACCCAGCCTTTGATAGTGTAGTCCTTTGCAATCTGATTTACCCATTTACGAAACTGAACTGCACGCTCAGAATTGACCTTAAAACCTACTGCAATAATCATTTGAAGATTGTAATGCTTCGTATCACGAGTAACCTGACGGGAACCTTCGGTTTGAACTATCCGGAAATTCCGGATAGTTGCATCTTCCTCAAGTTCAGAATTGGAATATATCTTTTTAATGTGCTCATTGATTGTACGAACATCCACATCATACAATGTAGCCATCATTTTCTGCGTCAACCATATATTCTCATCCTTATAGCGCATTTCAATACTGTCTTGTTGTCCACCAACAGAGGCAACATAAGTTAAGTATTCCGCTGCGCTAGAACGGATGGCTATTTCATCTTTTTTCTTTTTCACAAATGTTTCCTCATTTTTTCCGCTCCAGCATCACAATACACTCCGTATGTTTCGTCCAAGGGAAATTGTCAAAGGGCTTCGCATACTTCACCACATACCCGTTATAAACAAACTGCTGCAGATTCAGCGCCAGGCTCTTTGGGTTGCAGCTGATATAGACAATCTGCGGCACGCCGTAACCGATAATCTTTTCCACAGCGTCCATGGACATTCCCACCCGCGGCGGGTCAACCACGATGACCTCCGGCTTTTCGTTGATACTGCTGAGCACCTTGAACACGTCGCCGGCAATAAACTTGCAATTGGAAAGTGCATTGAGCTCTGCGTTTACTTTGGCTGCCTCCACGGCTTCCTCCACCAGTTCCACGCCGGTGACTTCTTTGGCTTTCAGCGCAAGCACCTGGCTGATGGTGCCGGTACCGCAGTACAGGTCAAAGGCTTTCTTTCCCGAAAAGTCGTCAATCAAAGCCAGGGCTTCACTGTACAGCCGTTCCACCGCCTCCACATTGGTCTGGAAAAACGAAAAAGCGCTGACCTTAAACTTTAGACCCAGAATTTCTTCCATATAGTAATCCCTGCCCCACAGAACTTTCAGCTCCTCGCAGGTCACTTTGTCCGCAATGTTGTCGTTTAGGGTGCGCAGAATGCCGACAATCTGATTTTGTAGCGACAGTCCTTGCAGCCCCTTTACATAATCTTCCTCATCAAAGCTCGCTTCCCTGCTCGTCACCAAATTGATCAAAAGCTCTCCAGTGCGAATACCCTTACGGATAACCAAATTCCGCAAAAGACCCTTGTGGGATTTTTTGTTATAATGCGAATAACCATGTTTCTCCGCAAATTCCAGATGGAAGCGCAGCACTTTGTTAAAGTCTTCGTCCACAAGCTGGCATTGATCCACGGTGATGATAGACATGAAATTCTTTTTCTTGTGCATCCCCAGGCAAATCGGACCATCCTTGACAAAATCCCCAAAGGTGTACTCCATCTTGTTTCTGTATCTATATTTGTGTGCCGCCGGGCAGCCCTCGATGGGATCGAACACCTCCGGCTTAATGCCCCTGTCCGAAAAAAACTGACGAACTTCCCCTTCCTTCAAAGCCAGCTGCTCCTCATACGTCATACCCTGATAGACACAACCGCCGCAAAATTCGTCGTGGACACAAACAGCCAGACAATCCTTGTTAAAATCTTCCATATTTATCGTAAAACTCCTTCTTGTATTCTAAGAATCTATCCTCTTCGATAGCAGTCCGAATATTTTCCATCATCTTCAAGAGAAAGTGGATATTGTGATTAGACAGCAGCATAGCAGAAAGCATCTCATCCGCCTTAAACAAATGACGCAGATACGCCTTAGAGTAATTTCTGCAGGTATAGCAATCACACTCTGCATCCAGCGGTGTAAAATCACGCTCATATTTGGCATTTTTGATGTTAACTCTCCCGTGGCTGGTCATGCAAAGACCATGACGGGCAATTCTGGTCGGAAGAACACAGTCGAACATGTCAATCCCCCGCTCTACTCCTTCGAAGAGGTAGTCCGGCGTTCCTACACCCATCAGATAGCGAGCTTTCTCCTGCGGCAAATAATCCACACAGTCATCCAGCACATCCAACATCAATTCCTTCGGTTCCCCCACGGAAAGTCCGCCGATGGCATAACCCGGCAAATCCAGCTCAACAATTTCTTCTGCGCTCTGTTTTCGGAGATCTTTGTACATGCCGCCCTGCATAATGCCAAACAAAGACTGTCTTTCAATATCCTTATGGGCATCTTTGCAGCGTTTCAGCCATCTGGTGGTTCTTTCCAGAGAGTTTTTTACATAGTTCCTGTCCGCGGGATAAGGCGCGCATTCATCAAATGCCATCATAATGTCTGAACCCAGCGCGTTCTGAATTTCTACTGCCTTTTCCGGTGTCAGCATATGGCGGGATCCATCAATATGACTCTGAAATTTCACACCCTCCTCGGTAATTTTCCGAAGCTTGCCTAGGGAAAATACCTGAAAACCGCCGCTGTCAGTGAGAATCGCTCTGTCCCAGTTCATAAACTTGTGCAGACCTCCCGCTTCTTTGACGATATCATGTCCCGGTCTTAGATAGAGGTGGTAAGTATTAGACAGTATGATGTTAGCCCCCATATCTGCCACCTGTTCCGGACGCATTGCTTTAACCGTTGCCTGGGTGCCAACCGGCATAAAAACAGGAGTCTGTATGTCTCCATGAGGCGTATGTACAATCCCTCTTCGAGCCTTAGTTCTCGAGTCAGACTTTAATAATTCATAAGTAACTGCATGTTTCATATTGATATAATTCCTTTCTTTACGTTGCAGTAATTCTTTACTATTATACACTACTTTCTTCTTTTTCCATAGCTTGAATTTTTTATTTTTTAGTGATATGATAATTGCAGAATAAATGCAATTGAAGGGAGCTAATTATCATGATTAAAGAAAACGTAGCACAACTTTTAAACGACCAGATTAACAAGGAACTTTATTCAGCCTATTTGTATCTGGAATTCTCTAACTTTTATAACGATCAGGGCTTAAACGGCTTCGCCAACTGGTACATGATTCAGGCGCAGGAGGAACGCGATCACGCTATGCTGTTTATGCAGTACATGCAGAACAACGACTTGAAAGTTACTTTAGACGCTATCGCAAAGCCAGATGCGGAACTTAAAACCAACATGGATCCGCTGTCAGCAGGTCTTAAGCACGAAAAATACGTGACTGAGCTGATTCACACTATTTACGATGCAGCTTACGAAAATAAAGATTTCCGCACCATGCAGTTCCTTGACTGGTTTGTTAAAGAACAGGGTGAAGAAGAAACCAACGCAAACGACATGATTAAGAAAATGGAACTGTTCGGCAACGATCCTAAGAGCCTGTATCTTTTAGATCAGGAAATGGCAGCACGCACTTACAGCGCACCGTCCCTTACTTTATAAAGATAAAACCGCTTGCACTTAAAATGCGACTTATGCGCACTGCAAGCGGTTTCTTTGTCTTATTATTTATTCTATCAGCATTGCATCACCGTAGCTAAAAAAACGGTACTTCTCGGTTACAGCAATTTCGTATGCTTTTAAAATCTGATCTCGATTATACAGCGCTGAAATCAGCATAAGCAGCGTGGACTTCGGCAGATGAAAATTAGTAATCAATGCTTCAACCACTTTGAACTGGTAGCCTGGATAGATGAAAATACCTGTGCTTCCTGCCCCAGCCTTCACTAAAAACGTTCCGCTGATTTCATCCATATAAGCAGCGCTTTCCAAGGTTCTAGTAGAAGTTGTGCCTACAGATACAATTCGTCCCCCTGCTAGGATGGTATCATTAATCATCTGCGCAGTTTTTTCATCTACTTCATATTCCTCAAAGTGCATATGATGATCTTCTACATTCTCACACTTCACCGGTCTGAAAGTGCCGATTCCTACATGAAGGGTCACATAAGCCAGCCTAACACCCTTTGCTTCGGCTTTTTTAAGCAATTCTTCTGTAAAATGCAGACCAGCAGTTGGCGCAGCTACAGACCCCTCTTCCTTACAGTAAACTGTCTGATACATATCCCTGTCTTCTACTGTACTTTCCCGTTCGATGTATGGAGGCAGCGGCATTTTCCCCAGTTCTTCAAGCCGCTCCATAAAAATGCCCTCATAAAAAAACTCCACAATACGGGTGCCGTCTTCACCATAATCCAGAATTTTGGCACTGAAATTTTCTCCAAAAGAAACGCTGTCACCAGGCTTCAGCCGTTTCCCTGGCTTTACCATAGTCTCCCAGCGGTCACCGTCAAGGCGCTTAATCAGTAAAAATTCAATCTTTGCCCCAGTTCCCTCTTTTTCTCCAAAGAGTCTTGCAGGAAGAACTTTGGAGTTATTCATAACCAAACAATCCCCCGCCTGCAAATAATCTAGGATATCATAAAAACGTTTATGGTCTACCGACCCTTTTTCTCTATTTAATACCATAAGCCTGCAGACATCCCGCTGCTCAGAAGGTCTCTGCGCAATCAGTTCCTGCGGCAGGGTATAATCAAAATCATCTATTCTCATATTCTATCTGCTCCAATTAAAATAAAGTTTCCTGAGATTCTTCGCCTTCATCTTCATCTGCACTTTTAGCAGCATTCTCAGGTGTCTCGCCCGGATACTCCAGTCCCATGTGTTTATATCCCAGCTGAGATACCATTCTACCCTTCTGGGTACGGTACAAAAGTCCCGACTGAATCAGATAAGGCTCGTAAGCATCTTCTATGGTGACTCGTTCCTCACCGATGGATGCCGCAATAGTGTCAATGCCTACAGGACCACCATTAAAACGTTCGATGATAGCCGACAGAATTTCCCTATCCAGACGCTCTAAGCCTAACTTATCAACCCCCAGCGCCTGCAGCGCCATTTGGGTAATCTCTTCTGTAATCATGCCCTGTCCCCGCACCTGTGAGAAGTCCCTGATTCGTTTCAGTAAACGATTAGCTACACGAGGCGTGCCTCGTGAACATCTTGCCATCTCCAGCAACGAAGTCTCGTCTGTATCGACACCGAGAAGTCCCGCAGAACGTTTAATAATCTCTGCCAGCTCGTCGTTGGTGTAAAGTTCAAACTTACTGATGACACCAAATCTGTCGCGCAGCGGCGCCGATAAGCTCCCCGCTCTGGTTGTTGCTCCAATCAGCGTAAACTTTGCAATATCCAGTCTGATAGAACGAGCTGACGGCCCCTTTCCGATAATAATATCCAGCGCATAGTCCTCCATAGCGGAATAAAGCACTTCTTCTACCGATCGGTTCAATCTATGAATTTCGTCAATAAATAAAACATCGTTCTCATTGAGATTCGTTAAAATGGCTGCCAAATCTCCTGCCCGTTCAATAGCAGGTCCTGAGGTAATCTTAATATCCACTTCTAGTTCATTGGCAATAATCCCCGCCAGTGTTGTCTTTCCTAAACCTGGCGGACCATAAAACAGCACATGGTCGAGAGGTTCTCCTCTCAGTTTCGCTGCTTCAATAAAAATCTTTAAGTTTTCTTTTGCAGTCTTCTGTCCGATAAAATCATCCAAATGCTGCGGACGCAGGGTTGTCTCCTGCCGTTCTTCCATAAATCCCATGGCACCCGACTGGGTAATTCTCTCTTCCATCATCTAGCCTCAATCTATCCTTATCTATCTTAATTTTATCCTTTAAAACAAATACTTCAGCGCATGTTTGATATAATCCTCGCAGGTCAGATCATTTTCTTTCACCTTGCCGATCGCTTCCATCGCCTCATTCTTGCTGTATCCCAGTGCAACCAGAGCAGCAATAGCCTCACTTCTCTCGTCAGTAACAGGCACATACACATCTCCTGCAGCCATGGCTGCGTCGTCCTCAAAGGTTCCAACCTTATCCTTTAGTTCCAGAATCAAGCGTTCTGCAGTCTTCTTGCCCACACCATTTGCAGACGAAATCGCCTTGACATCACCAGAGGCAATAGCCCGCCTAAGTTCCGACGGCGGCAGTGCACTCATCAGCGCCATCCCTGCCTTTGCTCCCACGCCGTTTACCGTAATCAAAAGTTCAAAAAGCTCCAGACTCTCCTTATCGGAAAAGCCGTAAAGACTAACATCATCTTCCTTCACAATCATGGAAGTAAACACCTTCACCTGCTCTCCCTCTGTATGCTTATATAATACGGAGTTTGCTGGAATGCTCACCTCAAAACCAAGACCGCTGGCAGACTCTATGATAACTGAACTGTTCAGTCCCGGATGAAATATACCTTTTATAAATCTAATCATGGATTCTCCTTATCTCCCACTCAATTTAAAATTTCTAACTCTGTTGCCGGCTGCATGACCATGACAAATTGCCGCAGCCACCGCATCTGCCGTATCGTCGGGCTTCGGTACTTCCTTTAGGTTCAAAATCGCCTTAACCATAGCCTGTACTTGTTTCTTGTCTGCCCTTCCATAACCTACCAAAGCCTGCTTAATCTGCAGCGGCGTGTATTCATTAATCTCAAGACCTCCATTAACACAGGCAAGGACTGCAACGCCTCTGGCTTGTCCCACCATAATAGCTGTCTTAGCATTATTATTGAAAAAAAGTTCTTCTATCGATGCTACCTCTGGCTTGTATTCTGCTATGATTGCAGATAGTTGCGTATATAAATGCTGCAGACGCAGAGGCATTTCCATCTTAGCATCTGTGGTTACCGCGCCGTAATCCACAACAGAAAAATGATTGCCTTTCATATCTAAAACACCCCAGCCTAAAATCGCGTAACCAGGGTCGATCCCTAAAATTCTCATAGCCTTATTTCCTCGGTTGAATCAATCTATTTTATTCATTATAGCATAAGAACATACGTTTGTCTACAGCGTTCCCTTTAATTTCTTCAAATAATACGGCTTTCTTTTCCGAAAAAAATCTGTTATAATACGATTAGGAATAGGATTCGGAACAAAAAGGAGATTATTATGCGTTATTCAAGACAAAACAAGATTTTGGAGCTCATTGCAAATAACGAGATCGAAACTCAGGATAAACTGGCATCTATGTTGAAGGAAGAAGGTTTTGAAGTAACACAGGCTACGATATCTCGAGATATCAAGGAACTTCAGCTGATTAAAGTGCTTTCCGGCAGCGGCAAATACAAATATGCCGTCAGCGCACGCCAGGATGCGCCTATTTCCGATCGCTTTGTAAAAATTTTCAGAGAAACTATCACATCTTTTGCTTCAGCACAGAACTTAATTGTCATTAAGACGTTATCCGGCTGCGGACCTGCTGCTGGTGAAGCGGTTGACTGCATCGGGCTTCCTCATGTTGTCGGTTCTGTAGCTGGTGACAATACCCTGCTGATGGTCATCGACAAAGAAGAACACGTGGAAGAGATTCTCTCTATTTTCAACGATATGCTAATTATGAGGTCTAAAGGACAATGATCAATCACATCAGTATTCAAAATTTCGCAATTATAGAAAATACAGAAATCGATTTTGAAGAAGGACTGAATATCATTACAGGAGAAACCGGCAGCGGCAAATCCATTGTAATAGAAGCAATTAGCCTTGCTCTCGGGAGCAGGGCTGATTCTGCTTTTGTCCGTCATGGTGCGCAAAAAGCCGTTGTACAGCTTGCTGGCGAACTGTATGGAGAAGATATCGTCATCACCAGAGAAGTATCTGCTGCCGGCAAAAATCTATGCAAACTCAACGGACAGCTGGTCACTTTGGGAGAACTTTCCGAAACCTGCCGCCGTCTTGCTGATATCCACGGTCAGTACGATAACCAGTCCCTGCTCAACCCCGATAACCACATCAAGCTGGTAGACAGCTTCCATGGTGAACAAATCACTCCAATAAAAGAAGCCTATCAGGTCGCCTACGCTTCCTATCAAGACACAAAATCACGACTGACCAAGCTGCTTTCTGCAGAACAGGACAACCTGAAAAAACTGGATTTTTATCGTTTTGAACAGAGTGAAATCGAAAATGCCCATCTAACACCTGGCGAAGACGAAAGCCTATCAGAGAGAATTTCTATCCTGCAAAACAGTGAAAAAATCTTTGATGCCATTGAAACCGCTTACGGACTTCTCAGCGATGGCGACCGCGATGTGCTCTCTTCTATGGGTACCGGACTTCATGCACTGCAGAGTATCAGCGAATATTCCAAGGAAATTCAAACTTTGACAGAAGAGTTCGCAGACATCTATTATCGCCTGGAAGACCTTTCTTCCGAACTTCGCAGAATTCGTGATGACGTCACTTTCTCCCCTGAGGAGCTGGATGATTCTATCACAAGAATCTCCCAAATCGACGGTCTCAAGAAAAAATACGGCTCCACCATTGAGGAGATTTTAACATATTACGACACTATTTCTGAAGAACTAAATCAGATTGAGAATTTTGATGACGTAAAAGCGCAGCTTCAAGCCGAAGCAGATGCGGCATACAAGGCCCTGTCCGAAAAAGCTGCGCAGCTTACCGAGGTTCGTAAAGCCAGTGCAAAAGAACTGGAAAACGCTATCGAAAGTGAACTTCACGATTTGAATTTCGGCAGCGCCAAGCTTTCCATCAACTTCCAGTGTTCTGAAACCTTCGGTCCTGATGGAAACGATGATGTGGAATTCCTGATTTCTACAAACAAAGGCGAACCGCTGAAGCCTCTGGTAAAAATCGCATCCGGTGGTGAAATTTCAAGAATCATGCTGGCAATCAAAAATATTACCGGCACCTATGACAATATTCCAACTATGATTTTCGATGAAATCGACGCCGGTATCAGTGGAATTACCGCAAGTATCGTTGGACGCAAGCTTCACCAGATTGCAAAAAATCATCAAATTATCTGTATCACCCACCTGCCGCAGATTGCTGCAAGCGGAGATACGCACTATCGTATCTATAAAGAAGAAACCGACAGCAACACCTTTACTACTGTCGAAAAGCTCTCCGATACAGAGACCATCGATGAAATTGCAAGACTTTTGGGCGGTGAAAACATTACCGAAACCACCAGAAAAAGCGCAGTGGAGTTGATGGAACTGACTAAACAAAAAATCTAAGAATCTAAATCATATTTTAAAAAACGCGGCAGTCTCAAGATTTTTGAAACTGCCGCATTTTTGTATGATTATATTTCTACCTCATTACCTGTTTTCATTGAAAATCCCTGTTGCAGCGGATCATCCTCTTCCAGCAGAATACTTCCCTTCCCCATTAGGTAGGCCCTGCTGTGAATGGTCGGTATCACCTGCCCTCTTTCTGTCTCTTCGATGGTCACGATAAACGGTATACCGGAAATCCCCCGGTTTTCAAGTTTCTTCCCCTCATGCAGTCTCCCTTTTCCATGAAGTACCGCTGCCAGCGCTGAAG
>NZ_QWES01000066.1:0-851 GCF_009936115.1 Anaerotruncus sp. 80 | reverse complement strand
ACATGACCCTGCGTAACGCTACCATTGATACCATACTTACCCTCTATATCTTCCGCTTGGCTATATCCCATATCGTCTGGCACAAGATAGAGTGCACCCTTTTCCGGGTTTGTATTTCTGGCAAATCCAGTCCATTCTGTTTCATTGCAGGTCTGGATTCCGTTTATGACAACATCACCATAAATTTCCTCCACGTTGTCAAACATGGCACTGATGTCACACCCCTCTGGTATGATGATGCTTTGAAATTTCACCGCGCCACTGCTCATAAACATTCCCTTTAAATTTGCTCCACTCGAAAACTTCCAGTTTTCAATTCCGATCAGTTCTATTGGGGTTGTTGCACCCATGCAAAGCCAACCAAACATGTTATGTGCGTCCTTTACGTTTGACATATCCCAATTTCCCAATCCTGCAATTTCTTCTACAGTAGTTTCTCCAAACATTTCAACTGTAGCAATTACATTAGACATATCCAGAAGCGATACATTAATTGAAGATACATGCATTCCGAAAAACCAGCGCGAAGTGTTTACAGGCGAAACTTTGCTTCCAACTTCTACAGATGTTATATCATCGAGCCAGCTCCATGGTACGCCATTGCCGTTTATGTTGTAATCATTTTTTGCACCATCCCATGCTGGATATTCCTTTTTTATTGCGCCATGTGTAGCTTCATTAGCACCTTGGTCTTTTAAAAGTTCATTGATGATTAAGGTACCATCTGCGTAAAGAACTGTTCGACCGACAACTTGATTGTCGTTTAAATATATATGGCCCTGTGTCTGGTCGCCAGAAAGACCATACTTGTCAACAGTTTCCTGTGCCCAGGTCAATGTTGCTGTGTTAGT
>NZ_QWES01000065.1:0-443 GCF_009936115.1 Anaerotruncus sp. 80 | reverse complement strand
CGTAACGCCTCAGTATTGACTATGCGGATTTGCCTACATTGCCTACCTCGACGCTTGGACACGCTCTACCAGCGGCGTGCTCAGTCTATCCTTCTGTGTCCCCACTTCGCTTAAAACGACCTCCGGTGGTACAGGAATCTCTGCCTGTTATCCATCGCCTACGGCTTTCGCCCTCGGCTTAGGTCCCGACTAACCCTGAGCGGACGAACCTTCCTCAGGAATCCTTAGATTTTCGGCGGGCAGGATTCTCACCTGCCTTGCGCTACTCATGCCAACATTCTCTCTCGTATACAGTCCACAAATCCTTACGAATTTGCTTCTTCCCAGTATACGATGCTCCTCTACCATACATTTCTGTATCCAAAGCTTCGGTAGTAAGTTTTAGCCCCGTTTATCTTCGGCGCAGAGCCACTCGACTAGTGAGCTATTACGCACTCTTTAAA
>NZ_QWES01000064.1:0-442 GCF_009936115.1 Anaerotruncus sp. 80 | reverse complement strand
TCTCCCGAAGTTACGGGGTCATTTTGCCGAGTTCCTTAACAATAGTTCTCTCGCTCGCCTTAGGATTCTCTCCTCATCTACCTGTGTCGGTTTGCGGTACGGGCACCTCGGGTCTTGCTAGCGGCTTTTCTTGACAGCGTGAAATCGACTGCTTCCGGCTTACTTGCCACCCCGTAACGCCTCAGTATTGACTATGCGGATTTGCCTACATTGCCTACCTCGACGCTTGGACACGCTCTACCAGCGGCGTGCTCAGTCTATCCTTCTGTGTCCCCACTTCGCTTAAAACGACCTCCGGTGGTACAGGAATCTCTACCTGTTATCCATCGCCTACGGCTTTCGCCCTCGGCTTAGGTCCCGACTACCCCTGAGCGGACGAACCTTCCTCAGGAATCCTTAGATTTTCGGCGGGCAGGATTCTCACCTGCCTTGCGCTACTCAT
>NZ_QWES01000063.1:0-1039 GCF_009936115.1 Anaerotruncus sp. 80 | reverse complement strand
AAATTTGGATTTGTAGTTGAATTGATGAAAACGTTTGACGAGATATTTATTGATTGCACTAAATATGGAGTAAAAATAAAAGCTAGTGAATATTGCGAACAAGGCAAAAATATTATTGTAGATCAGGGACAAGCAAAAATTGCAGGATATACTGATAATAGCGAGGGACTTTTTACAGATGTTCCTGTTATAATATTTGGGGATCATACTAGAACGATTAAATATATAGATACTCCTTTTTTTCTGGGAGCAGATGGTACTAAAGTGTTGAAGTCTAAATTAGAGGATGCAAATTATAAATATCTCTATTATGCGCTTAAGAATACGAAAATACCAAATACGGGATATAGTAGGCACTTCAAATGGTTGAAAAATGCTAAAATCCGATATCCAAATATACAGAAACAAGAAGAAATTGTATTAATCCTTGATAAGATTCAGAAAATTATCGAGTATAACCAAACTCAACTTGCTAGACTAGACGAATTAATTAAAGCCCGATTTGTAGAGATGTTCGGCGGCATTCATGACAGCAAGCTGTACCCTTACGCCACAATAGAAAGTTTTACTTCTGTTATGAGTGGAGGAACCCCGGATCGTGGAACGGCAGAGTATTGGCAAGGGGGAAACATCCGGTGGGTGAAAACTACTGAACTTCAGAATTGCGTTATTACCGATACGGAGGAAAAAATCACGCAGTTGGGCAAGGACAACTCCTCTGCAAAGTTAATTCCACCAAACTCGATACTAATTGCAATGTATGGTCAAGGTAAAACCAGAGGAATGACAGGGTATCTTGCGGTTGAGTGTACAACCAATCAGGCTTGTGCATGTATTCTACCCTCTAAAACCATCAACCAGAAATACTTATGGCAATACATGATTTTGTCGTATGATAAACTGCGTGATATGGCTAAAGGCGGAAATCAGCCCAATCTTAATGCCGGTATTATAAAAAAATTTTCCGTTCTCATGCCCCCATTGGAGCAACAAGAGCAATTCGCTGCCTTCGTTGAACAAGTCAACAAATCAAAAGTTG
>NZ_QWES01000062.1:0-1108 GCF_009936115.1 Anaerotruncus sp. 80 | reverse complement strand
CTTCCTATCACTGCATCTGCGAAAAGGGCGGAGAACACCCCAAAACACACCGCCCCCCCCAGCACAACCCTGACCCCATCGAGCCACCAGCCAAAAATACACAGAAACGCCCCAAAATTTAAATTATTTTAAAAAAAATTCTTACTTCTCAGAGTCCCAATTACCCAAATCTGTGGGTTTTATCCTCAAATCTCCCTGCAGAAAAGCTCCTGGCCGCTGAGATTTCCCTTTCTTGGCTCAAATCTTTAAATCCTGAGGGTCCATTTTTTCTCATTTTCTCATCGTAATTATCTTAATATGCTTTTTTTTTTTAATTGCTCCTCCACTTTGTCGCCTGTTGCTGCCACACCTGAGGGGGGAAACACACTCGAACACCCCCCCGACCCCCACAAAAGAAAACAGCACTTTTCCCTTTTTCCACCTTTTTATCCTCCTTTCCCCACCTGCTCCGCCATCCCCCCCAGCACAACATTTTGGGGTAAGAAAACAAGGATTTGGCACTTACTCTGCGGTGCACCACCGGTACCTACAACACTGTACAGCCGGAGCGTGATGACGTTGGATTTGGGGTTGCGTTCTTATTTTTCCACATTTTTTGCTATTTTTTTTTTCCCCACCCCAAAAAAATACACATTCACCATTTCCGTCGTTTTTTATCCCAAAATCTGCCCCACCACAGGGAATTCCAGGGCGCTTTGTGGCCAAGCAGTGCCTGCAACGACAAGAGCCCCCCCCCGCCCCATTGCGGGGCCTCACCGCGCCGCTCCTTTTGGGGCCGTTTCCGCTGATTCGGTGAATTCCGCCTCCAGCCTCACCACGCTCCGGCTGCTTCGCCTCATTGCCTTCCATTCCTTCTCTCTGCTTTTCCACATCTTCTCTTCTCTGGGCCCTATTCTTCCTCTCTTCACCAAATTTCCTCTTTTCTTCCCCAATTTACACTTCCATTCGGGCTGGAACCACTCCTCGCTCCGCCGCCTCCCATTTCTTCTACGTGCTGCTTTTCTATCTTCCTCTCTTCTCTTCTCCTCTATTTTCTCTTATCCTGATTTCCCTCTTCTATTTTCTATCTTCTTTCTTTCTTTCCTATTTTCTATCTTCTTTTTTTTTT